>CBDUZN010000011.1:0-19587 GCA_965371715.1 uncultured bacterium
TAATTATAAAATTGGTAAAAAATATTTCTCTTATGATGTATTAGAAGAGAAACTATCTGAATTATTATTTGATTTTAATAAAGGTCAGGACTCTATTCAAGTAAAGGATGCTTCATGAAAAATGTTAAAGAGATGATGCATGCTTTAAAATCAGAAAAGATTGAAACATGGTTTGATCTTGGACTTTATATTGACAGAATAAGAGAAAATAGAAATACCCCATCAACAAAAGTTTTTGACATTAATGATTTTAGAAAATTCAAAAAACATATTTCTCATGGCATTGCATTTATAACTTTTGAAATAGCCGTTGATGGTGTTTCCATGGAAATTGGAAAATATGCAAAATCATTTAGAAATATTATTAAGGATATTCAAATACATTATATTTACGGCAGTATGGATAAAAAAGTAGAAAATTGTATTATGGATTCATCATATAAAAAATTTAGAATTCCGGAAATTATTGCTTTTGATGATTGGAAATATTATGAAGATTTTTTTCTAAATAATCTTGAAAGAGGTAGTGAAAAATACAATCATTTAATACAGAATTTTTGGAATGAAGTATTGAATATAACAGAGAAACTTGGTAAATATATTGAAGAGAATGATATAAATCTCCTATTTTTAATTAATGTTTGTTCAAATCCCGGCAATATATCTATTGCTCTTTCTACGGTACTTATATCAGAATTTATGGGCATACCTGTTATAAATAATAATCATGACTTTTATTGGGAAAGTGGGAATAGGAAAATTGATAAAATAATGAAAAATCTAAAATCAGGACCCAGAGACCATTTTTTCCATAATTCACATATTGGTGAGATTTTTTCTTTAATTGAAGTCCTTTATCCATGGGAATCTCGTTCATGGATGCAGATTAATATTAATAAACGCCAATCAAGAAAACTTATTGAAATATACGGACAGAATCCTGCAAATGTAGCAGAAATAGCTACTGCAATTGATATAGAATATTACAATAATACAAATAAAACGAAAACAATGAATACATTTATACAATTGTTTGATATTTTTAATAAGGGAAATAAATATATTGTTCCCCTTAAAGTTGATGATGTAATTTCAGAAAGATTAATAACAAGAGATAATCCATCTCCCATTTTCATTGGAAATAATAAAAATTTATCATTAGAAGAATTTGTTCAGGATAATTTTATTTTTTTACAACCCACCAGAATATTGGAAAGAAAAAAAATTGAAGTAAATTTTAAGTTAATTAAAAAAATGTTTGAAAATAAGGTCTTTTCAAAATCATTTGATAATAGTAAAAAACTAAAAATAACTATGCTTATAACAGGACCAATTGGAGTGGGGCATTTAAATTATGCTAAAAAACTACTATATCTATTTGAAGAAATGCTATCTGAAATAGATGCTAATTATAGAAAAAGGATATTTCTTGGATTTGTATTTAGTGAATTTGATAAACAATCATTTAAGGAAAGATATAAAGAACCATTATCAATTATTGAATTATACAAGATTGCATCACTTGTTCTTTTACCAAGCGAAACAGAGGGAAGAGGATTACCTATTATAGAATCATCTGCTTGTGGAAGACCAATCTTTACAAGAAGATACTATCCTGAGCATGTATATGCTAATGTTATTGGTGAGCATTTGCCAAGGCAGGAACGCTTAAAAGTGATTGAATTTATTAATGACAATATTAATGAAAAAATTATAGATAATGTTGTAAATCATATACTTTATCCACAGGATTATAGAGATGAAATGAATCATAATAAGAGGGTAATTAAAAATAGATATAGTTTCAATTTAATAGAAGAAAACATTAAGCATATACTATATAAATTATTTATTCAACTTTGTGATAATGCAGATAATATGAAATTGTCGGTTCAGGCATTTAAACAGCATGATAAAATTACTGAAAAAAGCAATGAAATGCTGAAAAGCATACTTAATACGAAAAACCGTCAATATATTCCCGGATATGGTAAAATGAGATTCATGATTTTTCTTAAATCATTAATTGATCCAAGTTATTTCAGAGTGGAAGAGCAAAGATTTCGTGGTATGGCAATGGAGTTTGCAAATAGTCTTATTACTAATAATCCGGATACAATACCATTATCTCAGGAAAAGATACATAAATTTTATAATGCGGTTGATAATCTGTTTCTATACCAAAAAGGTGAACTAAATATCAGGATTGATCATTCTCTGGATTACAGACATAGAAATAGAAAATATTATCCATACAGGGAACTTACATTCCAGGAACTTACAGGTATTATTACTTTACTTTTCAATAAAATTGTTTCTCCTACACCTCAAATAGATTTTTATAAAAAAGAGATCAGTCATTTAATTGATTTTGACCACTTGATACTTCAGCTTACAAATAGTGCCGAACTTGCTATTGATCATAGGGAAAGATTGAAAACGCGATTAGCTGAAAATGTTCCGATAGCATTATTTACAAGCAATTATATAAATTATGAAATAGAGTTTTTTGTTTTGCAGCCATTGCGAAACCGATTGGGATTAAAAATAGAAGAAGAACTTACAGAAAAACATCTTAAAACTGCTAAAAATCTTGCACCAATTTATATTATTAAACACAAAGTTCCAATCGGTTCATCAATTACTGCTGATGCATTAATGAATTATATTTCAAATTCTACAAAATCAGAAGTTAAGCTGCTTTTTAAATATGGGATATGTAAAATAATTAAAAGTAATCAAATAACGGTTGGAGTACATTTTAATCAATTAGGACAAAAGGCATTAGAATGTCTTAAAAATGTAAAAGAAAAAAATGGTTTTATTATTGCCGGTGGAGATCATGCAGCAATGATGACGGATATTGTGGATATTGAAACATTTCATATAGGAAAAGTGAAAAAAATATTGGCTTCAAAAATCATGGGAATTCCTATGGAAAGTGGTTATTTACAATGGGTACCTAGAGGATTAAGACCATGTCTTTCTTATCCAACTCCATTACAAACAGGCAAGGATTTCAGTGATGCACTGAAAAGTCCTCTTTTCAAAAAATTATCAAAACATTATGGGGAAAAGAAACTTCTTGAAATTCTTAAAAAGGATGGAGAAACAAATGGTTCACCAATAATGAAAGTATTAAAGTATCTTGTTACAGATCAAGAAAAGAAAAAGGATATTACAACATCAGAAGTTATGGGGATTTATAATGATGGATTACCATGGTCAGGTGCCGTTGCAAAAGTTTTAATAAAAAATACCCATAAACAATGGAAATTCAATATTATGGTAGGAAACAAGAATGATACTATGACCGTTGAGCAATTTTGTGAAAATTTTTATAAGAAGATGGGGAAAAAACCTAAAATTGCATGGAATGGGGGATATATATTAAATGCCGAACTTGTTGGAAAACTCGGGATTCCGGAATCATATATTGGCTCTCCGCTTGGATTGGTAATAATAAATAAGAAGATTTTATGCCCACCACTATTCAACAAACCTGCATTTGGCATTTTTCCTGATGGAACTTTAAGAATTGACTATGTAAATTGTTCCAAAGGGATTACAATAATTGGCTTAAATAAAGAAATTGTTCTAACAAAGGATAATTATAATCTTTTTGAAGTGGGAGACAAGCCATGTTTCTATGATCTTATGTATAAAAAAGAATATATTAAAGGAGATGGCAGGGTTATATATCGTTTATCAGGTAATGTCATTAAAGATATCATTTATACCAAAAAAGATGAAAATGTTAAGATTATTCCCGTAGGACTCACTTTTTCGTTTCCAAAAAATGCATGTCCGAAAAACTGGGATAAAGTGGATAGGGAGGTTGTTTTAAAACTTCCTTTTTGGAATAATATTCAATATGCTCTTGAAGCGGGTCCTATGCTTATAAATAATGGAAAGATTTGTATAAATATGGAAAAAGAGGGATGGAAAACCGAAAATTCTATTAGAACACAGGCAGCCCGACTTGATTTTACTGATATGCGTGGACCAAAAATCGCTGCTGGGCTTGATAAGGATGGGAATCTTACTGTTTTAACAGTTAATGGCAGAATAAGGGAATCAGTTGGAGCAACACATAATGATATGGCAGAAATTCTTTTATCAAGAGGAATAATTACTGCTATGGGTTTTGATCCCGGAGGAAGCAGTACTCTTGTAGTAGATAATAAAACGCTGAATATCTCTCCATATAATCATGAATATGAAAAGGATATATATACACTTCCTCCCGAACCAAGAGCAGTGGCAAGTACAATAATAGGTATGCAATAATTGCATAACTATATTTTTATATAAGGTTGCCCTTGACAAATAAGCAATTATTTGTAATATTTAGGTAATTACTATTTGGAGGTTTAAATGAAAATAAAGGTATTATTAATATTTCTTATATTAATACCACTTACGGTATTTGCATTAACTGCAAAGATAACTGAACTATTGGGAGTCCCAACGGCAGATGTTCTGCAAAATGGTCAATTGGATGTTGCATGCTATTTCAGTACAGCAATAATGCTTGGCGAGGATAGGGTGCCATTTTCATATAATCTTGCTGTTAGTTATGGATTACTAAATACAATGGACATAACATTACATATGTACACATATCAGGATTATGCACTTCAATATCAATATAACATTTTGAAAGAACATGAAACATTTCCTGATATTGCAGTTGGTGTCAAGAATTTAACATATAGACAGTATGTTGATGAAGGCGGCGGCGGTACTGATCCAAGAACTGCCGGCTATTATGATTATTCATGGGAAGAACGATCATCTGATCTATTTAGTATATATGCTGTATTCACAAGAGATTTTGGAGCTGCAGGTAAATATACATTAGGTATTGGAAGAGGCGAATTTGTCGGTTATGACAGAGGCAGATATCTTTCAACTGCCGCATTTCTTAATGAAACACAATTATTGGATGGAATGACCAATGAATTTGTATTTGGATTCTTTGGTGGAGCAGAAATTCCCATTATGGAGAATTTAGCATTTTTGGCTGATGTGGATGGCAGGGATGTAAATGTGGGCTTGAAATATTTTACAGATATTCTTTCAGTTAGTGCGGCATTAACCCATGCTGAACTCTTTACATCAAACGATCCCAATCAGAGACCAAGAATTGATGTTAGTGTTAATTATTTATTTGATTTTGGGCAGCAGAAACAGAAAGAGTATGGATTTCTTTCAATAAATGTCCTTGATAATGCAACAAACAAATTAATTCCTGCAACTGTATCTTTTGAAGGAAAATCCACAAAGCCTTTCTATCTTAAATCCGGAAAAGTTAAAATGAAGCTTAAACCCGGAAAATATACACTTAAAATTGAGGCAAAAGATTATAAATGGCAGAAGCGTATATTTACAATTGCAGCAAATGCAACAAATGAAATTAATATTGCATTATCAAAAAAATATGATGAAAAACAGAAACAGCATGATAAAGCAATTACTCTTGCCAAAGAAGCAAAAACAAAACTTAATCAGGGAGATCTTAAGAGTGCCCTAATTAAACTTGAAGAAGCAAAAAAACTTGCTCCTAATGATCCAACTGTACTTGCATATTGGAAAGAAGCCCAAAATAAGAAAAAACAAATGATAACAACACATAAAAACAATGCATTAATGTATGAGAAGAAGAGTTGGTGGAAATCAGCTAAAAATGAATGGAATGCAATTCTTGTTCTTGATAAAAATAATTCAGAGGCAAAGAATAAATATAATGCAATGAATAAGAAAATAAAGGATCTTGAAAAACCAAAAGTAAAACCTGTTGAAAAACCAAAGGGTGATCCTAAAAAATTGTATAGTGAAGGCTATGAAGCATTTTTGGATGGTAATTATAAGAAAGCAGTAGATAAATTTGAACAGGTTCTTAAGATCAATCCTAATCATGCAAAAGCAAAACAATATTTAGATAAAGCTAAGAAGAGATTATAATACATGGGGGTTTTTAAAGCCCCCTTTATTTTATGGAATTTTATTCATTATTTAACATATTAAAAAAGCAAGCAAAAAATACTGATATTAAGTATTATATGATTGGTGGGGCTGTGAGGGATATGCTTTTAGAAAGAAAAAGCATTACAGATATTGATATTTCAGTAGAATATAAATTTGAAAAATTCATAAAAATGCTTGAAGATATCATTAATACTAAAACAATTGTATTTTTTCCACTAAAAACAGCAAATATAAAATTAAGGGATATCAATATTGATATTGTTACTGCAAGAAAAGAGATCTATCCTGAAAATGGTGAGATACCAATAATTACTCCATCCAATATTAATGATGATATTAGAAGAAGAGATTTTACAATTAATAGTATTGCATATGATTTTAGTAAAGATGAGTATCTTGATCCTATGAATGGAATAAGTGATTTGAGAAAGGGAATTATTCGTGGTAATAGAGAGGGATTATTTACAGAGGATCCTACACGCATATTCAGATTGATCAAATACGAAAATAGATTTTCAATGAAAATTGATAAAAGAACAAAAAATGATTTAATAAAGGCATTAAGCAGCAATAAATTATTTGAAACAGTAAGCAAATCCCGTATTCACAAAGAATGGATAATGATGCTTGATGAAAAAAATGTTATTGAATGCTTGGAGCAAATAAAAGAAATAAATCTATTTAATAATATATTAAAAAAGAAAATAATTATTTATCCAAACAATTTCACAAAAGCATTTGATAATATTTCAAATATTTTAGCAATATTTTATGATAATGATATTTCCGATGTAATTAAAATTGCTGATATTCTAAATAATGGTCTTAAAAAATCCATTATAAAGGATATTAATAATATTTTTTTATATATTCAAAATGGTACAATGATCCCTTCAAATACGCAGAAAAAATACACAGAACTTATGAAAAGAATACAGAAATAATATCCATTGTTAAGGCAGTTACAAAATGAATTATTACTGCGGGAAAAATATTTTTCACCCTTAAAATTATGAATCCAAGAAGAATTGCTCCGAAAAATGATGATGCTGTTTCAATCTCTGGTTTGCCAAAATGGGCAAAGGCAAAAATAACAGCATGCAGCAATACTGCAATATTTATATTTTTAATATGTTTAGTAAAAGTAAATAGCATAAATCCACGGAAGAAAAATTCCCAAATAATAAAGAACAGTAAAAAATAAAACTGATATAAAACAAATTTAAAACCGCCTTGTTTCATTACCCCAAAAAATGGGTAAATCTTTGAAAAATCACTATGTCTTGAAGCAATAATTACAATAGGCACCATAATGGCAATTCCAACAATAGTAATTAGAAGCGATAATTTGAAATTCTTAAAATTCAATCCAAGTTTATCAATAATTAATTTTTTCTTTATTATCATAATTATAATAAGCGGAAATGCAGAAATAGATGCTGTAATAAGTGATAATGTTTCACCGGAGAGTAGTTTTTTAAGTGGTTTAATATACATTATAAGTGGAGTAAATATAATGAGTATAATAAAAGCTGTAAAAGCAAACCATTTAACCTTATTCTTATTTTCCATAAAAATGTAGAAATATACAGGCAGAAGAAACATTGACATAAAGGAATACATAAGCCAAAAATTATAAGGTCTGAAAAAATTATTATGATACATTAGAAATAGTATTATGAAAGTAGATAAAAGTGTATAATAAAATGCTTTTTCCTTACATAATGCTATAATACTATGAATGATATTTTTCATTGTTACCTCACTATAGGATGAAATTTATCAGGGTAAATTATTGAGTCCTCTTTATTTCCCATTACTTTTTTATCAAGATCAAAATAATTATATTTTGATGAAGGATTCCATAGAATAAATCCCTTAACACGAGAATCATTTGCTGCTTGTATCTGATTGTTTATATAATCATTTCCCATTGTAGATGCCCTCCAGTCAAAATCCTGTAAAAACAGTATTATATCTGTATTTAGATTATCTAATTTTTCATTTCCATTTATTCCCGAACCATAAATAATATTATATGTTCTACTCTCTTTTGTACCATTATTAAGAAAATTTTTTCCAAAATGGGATGGATAAACCATAGGATAAATAATATCCGCATATTGAGCCATTGGTTCAATATTCTGTCCAATTATGCCTATTGAATCAAGCCAAACAGTATAACCAAATACATCGGCGCTTATTTGAACACCTAATGGCTTTACTTTTTGATATGCCTGTTTTAGAAAATCCTCAATAATTGAAAATTTACTTGTACCATCATATTCAGGACAAGTTACCCATTTTGGTTTATTGCTGTCAGGGAAATCGCTGGGGAAACGAATATAATCAAATTGAATTTCATCAAAGCCGATTTCAGCTGTTCTTACTGCAATGTCAATTAAGTAATTTCTTACAAATGAACTATAAGGGGATACCCATATTGAATATGACAAATCGCGAAACACATCATTATCAGGGTATTTCATTGCATATTTGTAATTATTGAATTTTCCAAGATAATTATCCTTAAAACAAACAATTCGTGCAATTGCTTTGATATTATGTTTTTTAAGATATGCAATTTTTCTTTCAAGTTCGGGGATTGGACTATATGCTCCAATGCCTGAATATATACTATCCACTTTAACTGCTGTTTCACCTCTATCATATTTAATGTCTATAACAACTGCATTCATATTATTTTCAATTGCTTTATCAACCAAAGTATAGAATTTATCCGATGAGGCAATATATTTATTTATGTAAATACCAGAAATATATGATGAATAAGATACTATTGGAATAAGCAATATAAGGAAAAAGGAAAATCTGATTTTATTCATTGAACATAGGATTTGAATAGAAGAATTTAAAAAAGCTATTATTTGAACTGCCATACAGATATCCATTATGTGAAATAACATTAAAAGTAAATGTTTTTGGCATTGGAGAATTATGTCTATTATATATTTCCCATCTATTACTTTTAAGTCTGAATCTGCCTATACCATCCTGTCCGGATATCCAAATATTTTTATCATCATAAGTCATACTATATATGTCTCCAAAAAAGCCCATTACAGGAAATGATTCCCAGATACCATTTTTTCTTATATGAATATATGCATTATCCTGCAAATATTCTATTCCTTTATATCTGCCATATTGAAATATATGGAATGTTGGAAAATCAAATTCATATTTACTGAGGATTAAATCCTTTTTTGACCCAGCATAAAGGGTATTAGCCGAGATCAAAAATATGCTATCTTTATAGATTTCAATATCTATTATTGATGGCATAAGCCATTCATTTTTCTGAGTAAATGATTTTGCCTTTACATCAATAATTGCATAACCAAAATTATTTGAAACAAGAAAACGATTCTTATCCAATGGATGTGCTCTGTATATTATAGAGCCTCTTTCATTATCAATTTCTCTAAACCTCTTATCCTTTAATGAATAAAAAAATGCCTGCCCATTATCTGTTCCAAATAGTATGTAATCCTTGGAACTGGATATGCAAGCAATATTATTATCGGTAATATGAACATATTTATCTGTAGGGAAATACTCAAATTGTAATGATTCTACATTATAGCGTGTAATATATTGGCTTCTTAATCCTGCTACCCAAATATGTCCTGTTGAATCCATTGAAATTGCTCTATTATCAATTCCTCCCACACCAATAATTGCCTGTTCTTCTTCTAATGAATTCAGGTTAATTTTATAAATACCGGCTCCCATTGTGCCAACCCAAAGGTGTCCGAAATCCTCATAAAAACAGGTAAAGTCAAAATTCTTATTATTGAAAGTTCTATAAAATGGTAATATATAATTATATCTGTCAAAATTGTTATTATCCTTTTTCCATTTAATAAGTGTTGTATCTAATTCTTTTTCCCAAGTACTATTTTCAAAATTGATTTTAAGGCATTTATAGATTTCGTCATTAATTTCAATAAATAGATATTCATTATTAATACCCATTCGTTTAACATGTCTTGCATTGAAACTATTTACCTTTGAACGAACAAGCTCATCTGTAAACCAATTATAATGATAAATATAATCCCTTGCTGAAAAATATACATTGAACTGATTATACGGATCTGCTATAAGTTTTTTAATAGGAAAATCATGAAAATTGCTTCTAAATGACATAATAGGCGTAATAACATTGGTAAATTTATCAATTGCCAATAAGCCTGTATTTGCTGCTGCATATACATAATTCAAATCGCCATCTATGTCATTAATAATTAATGTATATGAATATACTGTCCAATCATTTGGATAATACATATTTGTAGAAATACATATAGCGAAAAGTATAATTGCTAATAATAATATTTTTTTCATTGAAAAATTTCCTTACATGTTAGAGGCAGGTTCTTAATTATTTCATTTGCTGAAACAGACATACCTTTTGTTTTTATCGCGGATAGAAAATGTATATAAACCGATATTAAAGTGGACTGAAACATATCAATACCTGATGACAGTAATCCACCCATAATACCTGCAAGTATGTCTCCGGAGCCGGCTGTTGCAAGTTTATCGGACATAAATGGAAAAACAAATGTTGTTTTGCCATCAGTAATAATTGTTGGTGGTGATTTCAATACAAGTAATAGTTGATTCTTCTTTGCAAATATTTCTGCCTTCTCAATTTTTTCCTGCATATTTGAAAAAGAAAAACCAGAGATCCGTTTGAATTCCTCAGGATGAGGAGTAAGGATTTTTCCTTTAATCAATTTCTTTACTACGCCTTTTGACATTTTTGAAAGAATATTAATTGCATCTGCATCAATAATTACATTATCATTATTTAACAATACATTTATTAGTATTTCCTTTGCTTTTTCATCTGTACCAAGACCGGGACCAATAACAATGGCATTACATTTTTTCATCATTTTTTTGTAATCATCAATAAAGACTGTTTCGGGATAAAATCTTCTTCCACCTTTTTTAAGAAGATAAATATAAGAAATACCGCTAGATGTTTTTAATGCCGAAATGGCACTCATCTGTGGAGCTCCCTGCATACCTTCATTACCACCAATAATAAGGATTTTGCCTTTTTGCATTTTATGTGAATATGGTTTAGATGAGAAGTGACTATCATTTTTCAGTAGATTAACAGTGTCTCTATCTAAAAGATATGAATGTTTATATGAGGCAATTAAATCATTGGGAACTGAAATATCTGATACAAATAAATTCCCTGCATTAATAAGTGCTTCATTCCATAAAAGTCCTGTTTTTATTGCAGCAAAAGCAATTGTGGTTTCTGCCGTAATAGCATATTTGCCGACCTCTCCTGTAAGCCCATTTATACCTGAAGGAATATCAACACTAATTATAGGTTTCTTTTGCTTTTTAAGCATTTTGAATATTGGAATGTATGAATTCCTGATCTGTCCACTAAATCCAATGCCGAATATTGCATCAATTAGAATGTCTGATTCTTTTAATGATTCTCTTAATATCTTTGTTTGATTAAATGCATTAAAATATGGGATTTTCATTTTCTTAATAATACTAAAATTCTTTAAAGCATCACCTATATATTTTCCATTTTTTGAAAGAATTCCAATTTTGATATTATAATTTTTATTAAAAAGATGTCTTGCTACAACAAAACCATCTCCGCCATTGTTCCCTGGTCCGCATAGAATAAGAATATTTCTGAATGGATAATTCTCTGTTATGTGATTAGCAACACTAACACCGGCATTTTCCATAAGCATAAGTGAATCTATGCCAAATTTCTTGGTTGTTTGCTTATCAATTTTGCTCATTATATCAGGATTAACTATAAACATATATGATATATTCTATGAATTATACATATTATTGTCAATAGAAATGGGGAATCTTCTGGTATTCTTATAAAAAGGAATTCAGTATTTTATTCTTTGAGAGAACTTTTATTAATTACCTTGACAAAGGAATTATTAAAGTATATATTTTTAATAAGATTGCAAATTACTCAATGTATTTTGATAAATATTTAAAATTGATATGATTCAAAAAAAGTAAGGAGCCTTTTTATGAAAGGAATATTGTGCTTGGTTTTTCTTTTAATTACAATTTTATGAGGATATTTTACTGGTTTTGTAAGTTGTGATATTTTTCAACATAAGTATTTTATTGTTTACACATAGGAATATTTTCTACTCTGAATACGAAAGAACTATATTTAGTATTGACATACATCTAAAAACATATACATTAGTATTATACATTACAGGAGGTTTGAAATGATTAGAACTCAGGTATATCTTACTGAAACAGAGAAAAAGATTATTGAAATGATTTCAATTGAAACGGGGAAAAAACAAAGTGAACTAATTAGGCAAGCAATTGATAAATTTATTGATGAATTTCAAAAACATGAACGCATTGATTTACTAAAAAAAGCAAAAGGAATATGGAAGGGAAGAAAAGAAGTTTTTCTATCAGAAGAACTAAGAAAAAGTTGGGATAGGAGTAAAATCAAATGAATAATGCTTTACTTATTGATACAGACATATTAATTGATTATCTTAAAGGTGAAAAACAGTCATGTGTTTTTTTGGAAGGAATAAAGGAACCTTTGTTAATATCATCAATTAATGTAGCGGAACTTTGTTCTGGGGTGAAAAGAGGAAAAGAAGAATCAATTCTTGAAATGTTTCTTAAAGCATTTCAAATAATTCCCGTATCAATTGAAATTGCGAGAATGGGTGGACTTTACTGTCGTGATTTCAAAAAAAGTCATAATATTGGTTTAGCTGATGCAATGATTGCGGCAACCGTTGATATTATGGAATGTCGTTTAGCTACATTGAATAAAAAACATTATCCTATGTTTAACAATGTATTAGTGCCATATACTAAAAAATAATGATTCAATATTTACGCTTGACAAGAAACAAATCTTATATTAGTATTTAATACACTTGAAACAAGTGGAATAAATACTAATAAAGGAATGTTATGATTGATAAAAATTTTAATAGATATGTTGGGAAAAATGGGCTATGGAAAAATCATTAATAGAATTTAGAGAAAATATAGTAGATAATCTTCTTGAATTATTATGGAGTCAATGGAATAGTATTGGATTGTCAGGAACAATAAATTCACAGAATAAATTTAATATAGATCCTGAAGCAATGATTGCATTTTCTCTGAATATTTGTAGATTTGAACCACGGTTATTTGATGAGATAATTAACTGGCTGAACAATAATGGTTCATTGATAAATATTCAGCGTTTGAGAAATATTATAAAAAAGGAAAAATTCAAAAGCGTAGAGATCATTCAACCAATAGCAAATATTTTATCACAAAAGCAAAAATTCAATAAATGGAAAAATCTTTTTGGTGAATTCTTCGCTAAAAACAATAAGTTAAAATCCGTGTTCATAAAAAAAACAGGAGAGGATTATCCAAAATTTGGAGAGATGGATTCCACTTTTGAAAAGTATGGTTATTATAGAGGGAAAATTAGTTATAGAAATTTATCAGTGGGTATACCATCAAAAAATAGGGAAGCATTAATATTTAAAATAAGAATGCTATTCGGTGTAAATACCAGAGCAGAAATCATTAATTATTTTATGGAGGGAAATGAATCTCATCCAACCGAATTAGCAAAAAACATATATTTCTATCAGAAAACAGTGCAGGATGTGTTAGTAGATATGCATCATTCAGGACTAATTTTAATGAATAAAAATGGAAGAGAAAAAAGATATTATATTGATAAACAACATTGGTATAATTTTTTTAATTACAATGATCAACAAGAATATTGGATTAACTGGGTAAAAATATATAAAGCATTCGAAATTTTAATAGAATTTCTTTATAATCATGATATGGTTGAAGATAAGCACATTGTATCTGAATTTCACATAAGAAAAACAATGAAGGCATTCAATGAATATATTGGCATTTCTAATTTGAAGGTTTCCCTTTCTGACTATAACCAAACAAATTGTAATCCTATTGAATATTTAATCAAGCAAAGCAATAAAGTGTATTTGGAACTGATAAACGATTAGATGGTTAAATTGCATATTGACAAAATTGGAATTATAACTATATTGTAATCATTACAAAAAAGAAACGATTGCAAAAGAAATAGGAGAAATGTTCAAATGAGAAAAAAAATCAAGAAACTAAATCCAATAATCCTACTCAGGGAAGCAGATATTTCGCCTACAATGCAAAGGGTTGCAGTACTGCGTTATTTACTTCTTAATGAGAATCATCCAACGGTGGATATGATTTATCAGGCAATTAGAAAGGAAATCCCTACATTATCTAAAACAACTGTGTATAATATTCTAAATCTTTTCAGAAAACACAATCTGGCATTTACTGTACCTACCAAGGAAGATGAAAAACACTATGATCTTGCACTTATAAATCATAATCATTTTATTTGTAATAATTGTAATAAGATATACGATATTGAGCCATCAAAAATTAAAGTAAAAAACACTATTAAGGACCATAACATTGAATATTATGATATTGTATTTTATGGTATATGTAAAAAATGCAAGAACAAATAATTTTAATAATGTAAATCCATTAAATTAATAACCAAGGAGAAACAAATGGAAAACAAAATACCTTTGATTGGAGATAAGATGCCGGAAATGGAAGTAAAGACAACATATGGAAAACGGAATTTACCAAATGACTACAAAGGCAAATGGCTTGTACTTTTTTCACATCCAGGAGATTTCACTCCTGTATGTACAACAGAATTCTATTCATTTCAGGATAAGTTTGATCAGTTTGTTGAACTTGATACTGAACTTTTAGGACTTTCTATTGATCAGGTATTTTCGCACATTAAATGGACTGAATGGATAAAAAACAATCTCAAAAAAGAAATCACTTTTCCAATAATTGCTGATGATAGGGGACAGGTTGCCGAGCGTCTTGGTATGATACATCCTGGAAAAGGGAATAATACTGTAAGAGCAGTATTTATTATTGATCCCAATGGGATTGTTAGAACAATTCTTTATTATCCACAGGAATTGGGAAGGAATATGGATGAAATCATTAGAATACTTAAAGGTCTTCAAGTAGTGGATAAACATCATGTCGCAGTTCCTGCTAATTGGCCTAATAATGAATTAATCGGGGATGAGGTTATTATCCCGCCTGCATCAGATGAAAAAACAGCAGCAGAGAGAAGAGGCAAAGAAGGATGTTATGATTGGTGGTTATGTCATAAAAAGATATAATAGGGAGACAAAATGAATACAAAAACACTGCATAAGGTTAGTTATGGATTGTATATTATTAGTTCAAAAAAGAATAATAAACTTAATGGTCAAATAGCTAATACTGTTTTCCAGATAACAAGTGATCCCAAAACAATAGCAATATCCATTAATAAAGAGAATCTTACGCATGAATGTATTGAAGAAACAGAATCATTTTCTGTATCAATTTTATCTCAGCAGGCAACAATGCCATTTATAGGTAAATTCGGATTTAAAAGCGGAAGAGATATAGATAAATTTGAGGATATTGATTATACAATTCATAAAGAAACGGGTTTACCAATAATTAAGAATTATTCAGTGGGTTATCTGATTCTTAAAGTAATCAAAAAAGTTGATGTATTTACACATACGATTTTTATTGGAAAAATTGTTGATGGAGATATTCTTTCAGAAGAAGATCCAATGAGTTATGATTTTTATCATAAGGTCAGGGGCGGAAAAGCACCAAAATCCGCACCTACATATATTGAAGAGGAAAAAGATGAAAAAATAAAAAAAGGAGATAATATGAAAAATTATAAATGCACTGTTTGTGGTTATGTTTATGATGTAGAAAAGGGTGATCCGGATAATGGCATTGACCCGGGAACAACATTTGAGAATCTTCCGGATGATTGGGTGTGTCCATTATGTGGAGTAGGCAAGGATCAGTTTGAGGAAATAGGATAATGAAAGCAATTAAAATAAGGGATAATATTTATTGGGTAGGAGGCATTGATTGGGATCTCAGAAGTTTTCATGGATATGTAACGCAAAGGGGTTCAACATATAATGCATATTTAATTATTGATGAAAAGATTACCCTTATTGATACTGTAAAACATTATCTCTCAGATGAACTTATAAAACGAATTTCATCTATAATTGATCCTTCAAAGATTGATTATATTGTTTCAAATCATGTTGAAATGGATCATACCGGAGCATTACCCAAAATGCTTAATATTGCAAAAAATGCTGAACTGCTCACTTCTCCCCAGGGAAAAGCGGGGCTTATTAAACATTTTGGAAATCAATTTGAGATGAGAGCAATTGAAAATGGAGAGGTTCTTAATACTGGAAAATACAATTTGCAATTTCTTTTAACACCAATGCTGCATTGGCCTGATAACATGGTTACATATATGAAAGAGGAGGAAATTCTCTTTTCAAATGATGCATTTGGACAGCATATTGCTTCATCGGAAAGGTATGCCTATGAACTTAATAATGCATTAGTAATGGAAGAAGCAAAAAAGTATTATGCTAATATTGTTTTACCATTTGGAGTTCAGGTACAAAAAACACTTGAAGCAGTAAAGGATTTGAAGATATCCTTAATTGCACCTTCACATGGAGTTATGTGGAAAAAGCATATAGGTGATATTGTTACTGAATATGCCAAATGGTCAAAAAATGAAACATTAAAAAAAGCACTTATTGTATATGATTCAATGTGGGGTTCAACAAAAACAATTGCAAAATCCATACAAGGTTCCTTTGATGAATTGGGCTACAATACTAAATTAATTGATTTGAAATCTACACATATATCGGATATTATGACTGATATAATAGATGCCGAATATCTGTGTGTGGGCTCACCAACATTAAATAATAATATGCTGCCAACTGTTGCTGCATTCCTCACATATCTAAAAGGACTTGCACCAAAAAACAGAAAAGCAATGGTGTTTGGTTCATATGGATGGGGTGGACAATCAATTAAGCAGGTTGAAAGTTTTTTAGAGGAAGCAAAATTTGAATTGAAATACTCTACAAAATATCAATATATTCCAACAAAGGAATATTTGGAAAAAGTAGAAAAAGAAGTAAAAGAAATTTTAGAAAATCAATAAGGAGGAAAGGTGGCAAAGCAAAAAGAGATATACAAATGTAATGTTTGTGGTAATATTGTTGAAGTGCTTGACGGAGGCATTGGAGAACTTGTTTGCTGCGGACAACCAATGACATTATTTGAGGAAAAGAATGCTGATTCAACAACAGAAAAACATGTTCCATTTATTAAGAGAGATGGAAATAGATATATTGTTAAAGTAGGAGAAGGAACTGATCATCCTATGGAAGAGAAACATTATATTGAATGGATTGAATTAACAGTTGATTCAATTATTTATAAAAAATATTTAAAACCCAATGATATGCCAATTGCAGAATTTGAGGTTCCTGAAGGCAGCAATGTATCTGCAAGGGAATTTTGTAATATTCATGGTCTTTGGAAATCATAAATGGAGGAATTATGACAAATTTAAAAGGAACAAAAACAGAAAAGAATTTATTAACCGCATTTGCCGGTGAATCGCAGGCAAGAAATAGATATACCTATTTTGCCTCGCAGGCAAAAAAGGATGGATTTGCTCAGATACAATCAATATTTGAAGAAACAGCAAATCAGGAAAAGGAACATGCAAAACGCTTATTCAAATTTTTGGAAGGTGGAGATGTTGAAATAACAGGAATGTTTCCTGCCGGAAAAATAGGAACAACTGCGGAGAATTTGGAAGCATCAGCAGATGGTGAAAAGGAAGAACATACGGAAATGTATCCTTTATTTGCAAAGATTGCAAAGGAAGAGGGATTTAATGAAATTGCAGGTGTGTTTATGGCAATTGCTGTTGCAGAGAAACAACATGAAAAGAGATACAGGGATTTACTAGCAAATATCAAGAATAATTCTGTATTCAAAAAAGAAAATACAGTAAAATGGAGATGCAGAAATTGCGGATATGTTCATGAATGTAAAGAAGCAATTCAAAAATGTCCGGCATGCGCTCATCCGCAGGCATACTTTGAGGTCTTGGGCGAAAATTATTAGATAATGTTGTGATGGGCGGTGCGAGAACCGCCCCTATTTCCCAAACAAATATATTGATTGTAATTTCATTATGATTATACTTAAATTAAGTAGAAAAATTTGAGGAGTAGCAATGAATTTGAATGAATTTCATGAGAAAATTAAAGAAATCAAGAAAAGAGGTTTTATTGAAAGTTATCGTAAAGGGAATACTGGTGTAGGGCATACTTTAGAACAGATATTAGGGTTAACTGAAAACAATATTTCAGATCCTGATTTAGAAGAAATTGAATTGAAATCTCAAAGAAAAAATGCAACAAATAGAGTAACAATGTTCACATTTAATCGTGGTGCATGGCAAAAAAAGCAAAACTATATTGTAGAAAAATATGGATACACCGATTCTAATGGACGCCCTGCATTATATAGCACAGTTAATAACATTCCTAATCCGCAGGGATTATTTTTATCAATAAAATTAGAATCCAAATTAATGCTATTAAATCATTCTGACGAGATTGTATTAGCTCAATGGAGTATTGAGCATCTTGTTAACCAGTTTGAGAAGAAAATGCCCAATTTAATAATTGTATTAGCAGAAAATAAATTTGAAAATGGGAAAGAATATTTTTGGTATAATGAAGCATATTTGCTTGAGAAAGGAAACAAAAAGATGTTCATTGAATTTATAAATAAAGGTATTATTGTAGTAGATATTAGAATTCATTTAAAACCAAATGGAACAATAAGAAATCATGGTACAGCTTTTAGAATTGAAGAAAAAAAATTATCAGATTGTTTTTTTAGCAAAAAAACTTTGATTTGTAATGATTAAAGCAAAAGAAAGAATTATTTCATGGGATTTCATAGGGGTTGATACAAAGGAATATTCCCATTGTATGCACAATTATCCTGCTATGATGATTCCTCAAATTGCACGGGAATTATTAAGTATATATGGAGATAATGCAAAAATTCTTTTTGACCCTTATTGTGGTACGGGAACCTCTTTGGTTGAGGCAAACTTAAAAGGAATAAATGCATTTGGATCAGATTTAAACCCATTAGCAGTTTTAATTGCTAAAGTTAAAACAAAAAAATTGGATTTAAAACTATTAAAAATTACAATAAACAAATTCAATGATTATATTTTTCAGATTCAATATGCTCCACAAAAAAATATTCCAAAGCAAATACCTGATTTTGCCAATATTAATTTTTGGTTTCAAGAAGATGTAATAAAAAAACTTGGTATTATAAATCACTTTATTTTTAATATAAATAATAATAACATTAAAGATTTTTTCAAAGTTGTTTTTAGTGAAACTGTTAGAGAATCATCATTAACAAGAAATAGTGAATTTAAATTATATAGAATGAATGAAACAAAACGATTAATATTTAATCCAGATGTTTATAAAATAATGCAAAAGAAACTTATTAGAAATTTAGAAGGATATATACAATTCTATAATAATATAAATA
>CBDUZN010000012.1:0-19127 GCA_965371715.1 uncultured bacterium
AGCATCTGAAGCACCTGTCTTAACAGTTTCTTCAAAAGGATATAAATCAACAATTACCATATCAAAAATGACAGGTATTTCCTTTGTATCATCAATACCTTTTCTTGCAAGAATCCCTGAAAATAATTTTGAATCAAGTGTTTTTACTCTTCCATTAAGAAGTGATGATATACCTGTAATTTCTTCAGTTCTTTTTACATTAAAACCCTTTTTCTCAATATAATCAGCCGTACTTGTAGTAGCATAAATATTTACATTATTATTTTTTAATACATCAAGTAATACTTCAATTCCATTTTTATTATAAAGTGTTATTAATACATTTTTAATTTTCATAAAAATACTCCATGAGATATTTATTTATTATTTCAGCACTATTTCCATCTCCATATGGATTCTTGAATATAATATTATCAGTATTATTGATTTCACTTTCAAAATCACATTCAGCATTTGGACATAATACATTTGCATTATTCATCATTGTTTCAGGCCATTCTGTTTCACCTCTTATTGTGAAACATTTTTTTTCTGCATAATATGCTTCTTTTTGTAATCCTCCAGAGTCAGTAATTATGCATAATGAGTTTTTCATTAATGCTATCATATCTATATAACCAACAGGTTGTATTAAAACAATATTATCAAACTTAGCATTACTTTTTATGTCATTCTTTATTATTTTTAAAGTTCTTGGATGAACTGGAAATATTATTTTTCTACCTATTTTATTCAGACGGTTTAAAATAACTTCCATATTTTCCGGAATCGTATTTGAAGCTCTATGTAATGTCAATAGAATATAATCATTGCATTTTGCATCTTCCACAATACCATCTAAATTTCTTTTCTCTGCTTTCTTTGAATAATATTTGAAGGCATCAAACATAATATCACCACATAAAACGCCTTTCATGCCTTCATTTTTCAGATTTTCAATTGCAAGCATTGAAGGAACAAAATTAATATCAGAAAGCCTGTCTGTTATTATTCTATTAATTTCTTCCGGCATTTTCATATTGAAGCTCCTCATACCTGCCTCAATGTGTGCTAATTTGATTTTTAATTTTTTTGCTGTTATTGCTCCTGCAAGAGTAGAATTAGTGTCTCCATATACAATAATCATATCAGGTTTTTCTTTTAATAGTATTTCTTCAATGCCTGTCATCATCTTATTTGTTTGAGTGCTATGTGAACCGGATCCAACACTTATATTATATTCAGGTTTTTTGATATCCATCTCATTGAAAAATATATCAGACATATTCTTGTCATAATGCTGACCTGTATGTATGGTAACCTCTTTAAATGAATTATCTATACTGTGTTTTAATGGTTCATGTTTTATAAATTGTGGACGGGCTCCAATAATTGATATTATTTTTTTCACAAGTCAACCAATAGTTTTTCTATTATCTCAATAGTGTCTATTAGAATACCATTTTTAATAAAGGCACCTGATGCATTGATGTGCCCGCCTCCGCCAAAAGTTCCAGCTAAAGCATTCAAATCATATTTACTGCCTTTACCCCTAAATGACATTCTTACATTATCACCATCTTCAATGATCAGTACAGCAACATCAATTTTTCTTTGATATAGTAATTGATTCACTATGCCATCAGTGTATTCACTCTTAGCACCAATATCAATAAAATCACTATTCTTAATATATGAATACACCTTATTTTCAATAAAGGTCATTCTTTCATAAACTCTTGTTGTTAGATGAATTTCCTCTACTGGTCTATTCATTGCTATTTCATGTGCAATTTTATTAAGATCTGCGCCTTTTTCCATTAATATAGATGCTATTTTCATTGTTTCAGGACTAACATTATCAAATTTGAAAAATCCAGTATCAGTAACTATACCAGTTAGAAGAGCTTCGGCAATATCGGAATCAATTTTTACATTCATTGCATTAAATATTCCATATAGCATTTCACATGTTGAGGATGCTTTACTATCAATATAATTTAGATCACAATATTTGGGGTTATTTGGGTGATGATCAATATTAATGCAATAAACATTCCCAAATCCATCAACAATCTTTGATACATTATCACCAACCCTTTCTTCTGTTGCTGAATCAAGATAAATTATCAAATCGGGAATAAAACCATTGCAATCGTTTTTTACAATATTTCCTGTATTAATGAATTCAAATGATTCGGGTACAGGATCATCATTAAGTATGGAAACATTTTTCCCTTTCTCTTTTAATGTATAGTACATTGCAATACAGGATCCAATAGAGTCACCATCAGGTCTCTTATGACCAATAACCAGAACATTGTTAGAATCATTGATTGTCTTAATTGTTTTCTTCATCTTTTAACTGCCTGAAAAGTTCCTCAATATCCTTTCCTTTTGAATAACCGGGGTCCTTTTTAAAAACAAGTTTAGGCATAAATTTGAATTTCACCCGTTTAGCCAACTCTGTTCTAATATAACCGCTTGCATTTTCAATTGATTTTACTTTTATGCTTTTATTCTCATTATATGTAAAATATACTGTTGCAATCCTTGTGTCGCTTGAAAGAATAACATCCGTTACAGTGATGAATCTTAAATGAGAATCATTCATCCTATTAATTATTATTGCTATATGCTTCATCATCTCAGATTCCATTCGTTTTTTTCTTAATTCATTTACCATATTTCTCTTTCCGTTTTTGTTATTAAAAGATTGGCATTTGAATCAATATAATTACTTATTTTATTTAATAATTTCTCTATTGTTATCTTATCAGTTGATACTGCTGCTATCCCTAGTACAGCATATTTTCTACTATCTTGGAAATCTACTTCGGATATTGATACATTAAATTTATTATGTATCAGTGTTTTAATAGATTTCAATACTCTTCTTTTGTCTTTCAAACTTTGTGAGTCCTTAATATACAATTCAATACGGCAAGTTCCCGTAATCATAATTCAGGTTCTATTAATTTCTCCTCAATGGCGACAAATATATCTTCTTTCTGAATATCTTCGAAACCATCAAGGATTAAAGCGCATTCATATCCGGTTTCTACTTTTTTAACATCATCCTGAAAACGCTTCAATGATTTAATTCTATATATTCCTAATTCTTCCTGTTTCCTTAATATCTTTATTTTTGAATTTCTATTAATAAAACCATCTGTAACATATAAACCGGCAATAATGCCTGTTTTTGAAAATTTAAATATATTTCTTACTTCAGCGCGACCTGTTTCAATTGTTTCATATATCGGATCATTGAGAGATAATATTGCTTTCTGAATATCATCTATAACATCATAAATAATATTATACTGCTTTATTATAATATTTTCTTTTTTTCCGAATTTCTTTGCTTCATTTGATACAGAAGTATCAAATGCAATAATTGCTGATTCAGAAGCAATTGCAATATTTATATCATTTTCAGTTACAATTCCAACTTCTTTATAAACAACACTGATCTTCACTTCTTCATTTGATAGTACTTGTAATGAATCTGCCAATGCCTCTATTGAACCAAAATTACTTCCTTTAATTATTAAATTAAGCCCTTTTTTCTTCATATCTTTAAGTTGTCTCTCATAACTATCAACATTAGTAATTGCTCTTTTCTTAATTAATTGCTCTCTATATGCTAAATGCCTTTGTCTTGCAATATCTTTAGCTTTCTTTAGGTTATCAACGGTTTTAACAATATCACCAACTTCAGGTAATTCATTTAAACCAACAATAACTACTGGTAATGATGGACCTGCCTCATTAATATCTTTTCCATATTCGTCAAGCATTTTCCTTACTTTTCCATAAGTATTTCCTGAAACAATAATATCTCCCTTAATTAGAGTACCTTTTTGCATAATACAATTTATTATAGGACCTAATCCCTTGTCCTGCTTAACTTCAATTACTGTTGCTTTTATTTCACCATCAATTGGTGCTTTAAGTTCCATTAGCTCTGCTTGTAGAATAATTGTTTCTATAAGTTCATCAACATTCTGCCCTGTTTTCGCAGATATACTTACTACCGGAATCTTTCCTCCATAATCCTCAACAACTATATTTTCATTAAGAAGGTCTCTTTTTACACGATCAATATCAGCTTCTGGTAAATCAACTTTATTAATTGCAATAATATATGGAATGTCTGCAATCATTGCATGATTTATTGCTTCTCTTGTCTGTGGCTTAACAGAATCATTTGCAGCAATAACTATTACTGCAATATCAGTAACCTGAGCACCTCTTGCTCTCATTGATGTAAATGCTTCATGTCCAGGAGTGTCAATAACAGTTATTTTACCAATTTTGGAAGACACTGTATATGCACCAATGTTTTGTGTAATATTTCCGTATTCTGTATCAACAATTACTGAATCTCTCAAAAAATCAATTAGAGTGGTTTTCCCATGGTCTACATGACCCATTATTGTTACAACAGGGGTTCTGGGAAGTCCCTCTTCAATTTCTTTCTTTTTTTCTTTTTGAATGCTTTTTATTTTACTTGATTCTTCAATTTTCTGAACTTCATATCCGAATTCCATTGCAATAATAGATGCATTATCATAATCCAATCGTTGATTTATTGTTACCATTATTCCCATTTCTATTGCTTTTTTTATCAGATCAATAGGATCTTCTTCAATTTTATCAGCAAGATCAGATAATATTATATGCTCAGTTATCATAATTGTCTTAATTTCTTCTTCATCATCTTCATCATCTTTTTTAATTTTATCCTTATAGCGCTTTTTTCCACCTGTTTTATCAGTTTTAATACTTTTTATTGTTTCTTCAACTGATTTAGCAACTTCCTGTTTATCAACGCTTTTTTTCCTTTTCTTTTTTTTCTTACTTCTCTTATCATCAAGTAAATCAATTTCTTCACTTGTTATAGATTTGCTTTCATTTGTTATTGTAGCCACTTCTTCATACTTTGTTTTATTGTATTTTGGTTTTTTCCAATATTTTTGTTTCTTACTAGTCTTATCATCTTCAAGTTTCTTTTTTTTCTCATCTTCTATCTTTTTTACATCAGCAATTTCTTCCTTTTTCTCTTTTATTTCTATTTCTTTTGTCACTTTTTTTTCTGCTACTTTTATCTTTGATTTTTCTTCTTGTTCTTTTGCTGGTTCTTCAATTATTTTTTCAATATCTTTATCCAATTGTTTTATAATTACCTTTTCTTCTATTTCTTTGGCAATTATTTTTTCTTCTTCCTTAATTTTTATGTCTTCTGCATCACTTGTTTCATCAATTTCCTTTTTAACTTTATCTTTAACGGGTTTCTTTTTTCTTATTATTCGCCTTATCATTCTTTTGGTTGTTTTTTCTTCTTCAGGAATTTCTTCCTTGACATCCTTTTTCTTTATACTTTTTACTTCAAAATGCTTTGATAATTCCTTAACCCATTTCTTATCAATTGTTTTACCATAGCCCTTAGGATTTATTCCAGCGGAATATTTATTATTAATAAAATTTATTATTTCGGATGATTTTCTATTGATTTTCTTGGCATAATCGCAAATTCTCATTTTCTCCATAATGGATTATTCTCCTTTATCTGATTCAATGTAATCACTTATAGATTCAAGTATTTTCTTAATCTTTTTATTGCCAAAGCCGCTAATCTTTGATAATGCCTCTTCACCGCCCTTAATTATACTTTCTGGTGTTTTAAATCCATTTTCAATTAATTTTTCTTTTATATTTTCAGTAATTCCTGGAATCTTAAAAATAGGATTCATTTCATCATTTTCTTCAGATTCTTTAAAACTGGAATCATTGATAACCTCAATTTGCCATCCTGTAAGTTCGGAAGCTAATTCAACATTGATATTATCTCTGCCTATTGCCCTATCATATGTCTCATCCTTAACAACAAGTTTCATTGATTTTTCATCATCATTTTTAAATGCTCTAATAACAACACCAGGAGAAATCACTCTTTGGGTAAAAATAATCGGATCATAACTCCATTGAATTATATCAATATGTTCATTATTTAATTCCTTTATAATAGTTCTTATACGGGAACCTTTTACTCCAACACATGCTCCTACCGGATCAATTTTATCATCTGTTGACATAACAGCAATTTTTGATTTTAAACCTGGAATTCTGGAAATACCCTTAATTACAACTGATCCTTCTTCTATTTCAGGTACTTCAAATTCTAAAAGACATCTCAGAAATTTATCAGATTTTCTTGATAAAATAACTCTTGGATCTCCCTTGTCCTGCCTGACTTCTATAACAACAGCTTTTATTAATTGTCCAAGACGGTATCTTTCACCTGGAATAGTTTCTTCTATAGGCATAATTGCTTCAAGACGATTTAAATTAATAAACACCATTCTTCTGTTTATTTTCTTTACAGAGCCATTTACTAGAGAATCTATTTTGTCAGAAAAATCATTGAAAAGCGAAACTCTTTCCTTTTTCAGTAATTCACTTGTAATATGCTGTTTCATTGCATTTATTGCCAGTCTGCCAAAATCATTGATTCTCAATTCTTCTTCAAGTTCATCCCCTACTCTAATTGTATCATCAATTTCCTTTGCTTCTTCTATATCAATTTCATATTTTTCATCATTAATATTTTTAACAACCATGATTATTCTTGTTATTGATATTTCACCTGTAGATTCATTTACACTAACAATATACTTCCCATCTTTTCCAAATTGCTTAATACATGCTTTTTCAAGTCCTTCAACAATTACATCTATAACTGCTTGTTTGTCTATACTCTTTGCCTGCTCAATGTCAATAAGCGAATCAATAATTTCTCTTGAGTCCACAGAACCTCCTACTTAATCAGATATACCTAGTGAAGAAACTTCAAGATGAATCTGATCATCCCATAATTCTTCTACATTTAACAACAACATGAATTCTCTATGAAAATTCGCACAATCATCTATATTAATACCGTTCTCTCCGGTCAAATATACTTTTACTATTATATTATTATTTCCAGTTATTACAATATCTTTGATGCTTATTTTTTTCTTTTTAAAATCCTTTCTTTCAACTAATAGATTTGCATTTGCTCTAATTCTATCCTTTCTATTAATCAATTTTGAATAATCCTTTTTGTTCAGCGATAATTTTATTAACCATATTTAATAAATCATCTTGCTTAATAATTATCTTCTCAATAGAGTTTCTTATACTTATCTCCATTTCATTTGTTTCAATAAATTTCTTTCCAATTATTATTCTTACGGGAATACCTGTTAAATCAGCATCTTTAAACTTATTGCCTGCTCTTAAATCACGATCATCCAATACCACTTCATAATCCTTTTTAAGTAAGGAATATAATTCATTTGCCTTATTCATAATTTTTTCATTTTTTATATTCAGAGGAATAATTATAATACTAAATGGTGCAATACTAATAGGCCAAATAATTCCATTGTCATCATGATGCTGTTCTATAACTGTGCTTATAACCCTACCAAGTCCAATGCCATATGAACCCATTACTATTGGCTTTTCCTTACCATTATTGTCTAGGAATACTGCATTCATTGATGCAGAGTATTTTGTTCCTAATTGAAATATATGTCCAATTTCAATACATTTTTTTATTGTAAGTTTTCCACTATCACAAATAGGACAATTATCATTTTCTCTTATTGTTTTTATATTTACAAATTCTATATCTTTCATATCCCTTTTAATATTGATACCTTTAATATGAAAATCATTCTTATTTGCACCTGATATCATACCTTTTGCACCTTCTAATGAAATATCTGCATAAATCTTAATATCCAGATTAATGGGAGAAATATATCCCTTTTCTGCACCTGTGTATTTCTTAATTTCACTATCATTTGCATATCTGAATTTCTCACCGAATATTAATTCAAGTTTCTTTTCTTCAATATCCCTGTCTCCGGGTACAAGGAGAAAAACAGGTTTATTATTGGTTATAATCAATATTGATTTTACAAATCGCTTCTTATCTTCTTTTAAATAATTACTAACTGTTTCAACATCACCTTTAACAGGGGTGTGAATTTCTGTAAGTTCACTATCTTCATAATCCTGATAATTACATTTTGCATCAGCAACTTCCATATTTGATGAATAATCACATTTATTGCATAACACTATTCTATCTTCTCCGCTATCAGATATTGCCATAAATTCTTCTGATTTAGCTCCTCCCATAAGTCCACTTGCTGCTTCAACAATTGTTAAATCAATACCTAATCTTTTAAACATTCTGATATATGCTTCTCTATGCATATTGTATGCTTTTTCCAGATTACTGAAATCCATGTCTAATGAGTATGAGTCCTTCATTTCAAATTGTCTGACTCTTAGTAAACCACTTCTTGGTCTTGGTTCATCACGGAATTTTGTTTGTATCTGATACCATATCTGTGGTAATTGTTTATATGATCTTATATTTTTTCTTGCAATATCAGTAATTACTTCCTCATGAGTGGGGCATAATGCATAATCCCTGTCTTTCCTGTCTTTAACTCTAAACATTTCATTGCCAAAATCATTCCATCTACCTGTCTCATCCCATAGTTCTTTTGGTGTAATTACTGGAAGCAGTAATTTCTGCCCACCTATTCTATCCATTTCTTCAATTATTATTTTTTCAACTTTCTCATATACCCTTAAAAATAATGGTAAATACGCATATATACCTGTTGATGAAAGAGAAACATATCCACCTTTAATCAACAACTTATGACTTATCATTTCTGCATCTTTTGGCATTTCCTTTTTTGTTTCAAAAAACATTGATGAAATTCTCATTTCTTGTCCTTTGATCTAAGTATGAAAATTGTAAGCATAAGAAGTATAATTGCTGCAAAAGCAATAACATATGACTTTATATTTGTTTTTGCTGTTTTTACTTTTAATTCTGGTAAAAAATCAATCTTTTGGCTATCATAGGGTATACTAAAATAAATAGTATCACCTTTCTCTGAATCTCCATTATGTGAGATGATTTTACCATCGCTAATATTAACTGTAAATGTGAAATCATTATTTAATGATATTCCTTTTATGGGATTATCCTGCTTAGACATTTGATATGGATTTAATATAACGGAATAACCACCAGCAAATTTGCTGATGGTTATACCATTATTATTATAATTATCCGATATAATTGTAATTTGCTTTTTCAGGATAATCAAATCATCCGTTTCTTCAATAATCATTGATTCATCTTTAATATCTTGTTTGATATCTTCTGCATTTATATTGAATGTGCTTTTATCAATTAAAATTTTCTGATTTATACTGCACTTCTCTTCTGAAAATGTTGCATTAACCCGATATTCAAAACATCCGGTTATCAGAATAAAAGATAAAATAATCAAACAAATTTTTGTGATTCTACTCAAGTATTAAAACTCCTTTAATGATTTTTCAATGATTTCAATAGCTTTGTCAGCTTCTTTTTTTGAAATATTAAGAGGTGGTCTAAATCTGATGCTTTTCTTTCCACAAATTATAGCAAATAAACCATTCTTAAATAATATGGAATATAATTCATCACGCTTCTTTGTGTCCTCTGTATCAAATGCAATCATTAATCCTTTACCTCTTATATTTCCAATTTTATCACTTTTAATATTTATTAATTTTTCAAGAATATATTCACCTATAGTAGCAGCATTTTCAACAAGATTATCATCTTTAATTACTTTGAGAATCTCTGTTGCCCTTACCATATCAATATAATTACCACCCCATGTAGAATTAATTCTTGATGATTCGGTAAATACATTATTTTCAACTTCATCTAATCTATTAGTTGCCATAATTCCACAAATCTGTGCTTTCTTACCAAAACAAATAATATCCGGTTCTACGCCATAATGCTCCATTGCCCAGAATTTACCTGTTAGTCCCATGCCTGTCTGTACTTCATCTGCAATTAAGAGAATATCATTTTCAAGAGTAATCTTTCTCAATGCTTGAACAAACTCTTTTCTGTAATGATTGTCTCCACCTTCTCCCTGGATTGGCTCCATAAGAAGACCTGCAATATCATCTCCATATTCCTTTATTGCATCCTTAATCTGATTCAGTACTTTCTCTTCTTCCTTTTTTACTCTCTCAATTTCCTGTTCATTCACAGGAAATTGAAGATATGGTGTATCAATTCTTGGCCAGTCAAACATAGGAAAATACTGTGTTTTTCTTGGATCAAATGTATTTGTTACTGATAATGTATATCCCGTTCTTCCATGAAATGCCTTTTGAAAATGTATAATTTTTGATCCTTTTTCGCCTTTTCCGGCTTTCATATTCTTTCTAACCTTCCAATCAAATGCTGCTTTCATTGCATTTTCAACAGCAAGTCCTCCACCCGATACAAAAAATAGATACTTCATATAGTCTGGTTTTGCAATTGTGCCAAATGTTTCAACAAATTCAGCCATTTCCTTTGTATAAATATCCGAATTTGATGGTTTGTGTATTGCACAATAACCAATTTTTTTAAGAAATTCATTGCTCATTAATCTTGGATGATTAAAACCAATGGGAAATGATGCAAAAAATGTAAAGAAATCAAGATATTCCTTTTCATATTTTGAATCATAGAGAAATGAACCATGTGATTTCTTAAAATCAAGGACAATATCCATACCATCTGCAAGCATGTATTTGCCAATAATTTCATGAACATTCTTACTCTCTATATTTGTCATTTAAGCCTCCTAATATGTAATATTTATTCTTTACAATTGATTATATTAACATATTAAAATATAAAGTCAATAATAGCTGGGAAAAAGAATTTAGGGACGGTGGTGTATTTTGTGCACAAATACTTTGTGTAATTCAGTTAATATTTTTTTGTGGTCACAAAAGACGACCGGCCCAGGGTTTTATGGAATACATAATCGCAAATTTTCTTGTAATCTTTCCATTAAAATAATTAATATTAAGAAAATAGATACCTTTGCTTAATCTATGATCTATACTCATTTCATATATACCGGGTTCTCCTGTAATATTTCTATTAATAATATTTCTTCCGGTAATATCAAATATATTGATCTTTGCTGTTTCATTTGACTCTTTATTAAATATAAAACTAATAATACCATTTTTATTTGTAAATGATGATAGTATTTGTAAATTTAGCGTTTCTATATCCTCAATTCCAGAAAGATCAATAAGAGTTACATCAATATTCAGATTGCTTCCCTGTACAGTATCAATAATAGTATCGGGTACATATCCGGTATGAGTGAAAATAAGCGTATATACACCATCATTAATTCCTGTAAATTCGTAGTATCCTGTAGCATCTGTTGTATCTGCTGCTGCAAGTTCACTGATATTTACAATACTACCGCTTGAATCAGCAGGTGCATCAGATAATCCTACTATTCCTGATACTGTATATGTTGTTGCTGCAACATTTAAAGTTTCATCAAAGGTTTCTGCTCCTGTAAACACAGCATTAATCGTATCAGGATCATATCCCGCATGACTCAAAATAAGAGTGTATGAACCTACAGGAACAAAATCAAATTCATAATAACCAGATGCATCTGTTGAATCAGTTATTCCTGCTTCAACAAAAAAGACCTCTGTGCCTGAAGAATCAGCCGGATTATCGGATAATCCAATTGTACCTGAAAGCAAATATCCATACACAAGATCATTATTATCACGCGGTTCTATCTTAAAATCACCATAAGTATATTCCAGTATACCGGTTATTGATGCAAATTTATCACCAATAACAGGAACCGTATATGTTTCATAATCATCAATCCTACTGAAATTTGAATCCAGATCCTTTATTTCTAGTTCACCAAAACCCAGTGTATCAGTAATAATCACATTATTCACTGTAATTAATTGTCCTTCATATGGCTCACCAATACTATCAAGTGAAAGTGTTGTTGAAATGGCAGTTGCTCCTGTACTTGAATTGCCCGTCATTGGATACATAATTGTTGTTCTGTCATTATCCTCAAAAATAAAGCCAGAATAAATTAATATAGTATCATTTACGCTCATACTGTCTAATCGTTTGTCTCCTTCAACTGCAATACCATTATAGGCACCTGATCCACTTTGTATAAAACAGATATTCTCAGATGGGAAAACCGCAGTAACAATACCTGAAACATAAACTGTTGAGTCCTGAAGCGGAGATACATCTGCTGAATTCTGAATTTCATATATTGTAGCAGGTATTCTTAATGGATTTCCATAACCGGGAGTCCTATTCTTAAAAGCAGTATAATCCCAATAATTGTTATTATAATCTGTTGAATAATATCTTGCTAAAGGTATTCCATTTACATCATAGGTAGGAACGCCCTCTCCTACAAATATTTCTGTAAAGAAATAACCATACCCAACAGCATCAATTGTATCAATTACTCCACTAAAATCACTAGTAATAATAATATTATCAGCACCATTCTGTAGATTCGCAAGTGCATTTATTAAATCAACATTTGGCACTGTTGCTGCCTGACCAATTACAAAATAACTATCGGCTGGTATTGTATATCCAAGTAATGGAATTGTTGCATAAACGGCTCCACCGTTTCCATTTATCCCAATTACATAGAATGAATCAAGGAGCATACCGGGGCTTCCCTTAAGTTCAATAAAGGTATTTGTATCTCCACCCGGTGTATCATAAACTATTTCATTGAAAAATAATGTTTGGGAAGATAATCCCAAAACCATTACAAAAAATATTAATAGGCAAATCAAATATTTCATTTTTCCCCCTATTTAATAACCTCAATCTTATAATTCTCATTAAAATTTGAACCCTTTACATTAACAAAATAGATACCTGCTTTTGTTGTAAATATCATGTTTTTCATATGTGTTTTATAAATAGTTCTTCCTGTAACATCCATTATACTTATAGTGCCATTATTGCCATTTGAAAGGATTTCAATCCCTACATTAGGAATTGATTTAACAGAAACATTAGCAAGTACTTCTTTGTTTAATTCTTCAATAACAGGATTTACTGCTCCTGAGGTTGGTGTATAAAATTCAAAATCAGGGGATGTTGCCGTACTCCATCCATCAAAGGCAGTTCTTACACCATTTGGTCTGCAGGAAAATGATTGACCATCCGGGCAATCTTCCCATCCAAATTGATCAAGTCTATGGAAATTATTATCAAATAAATATAAATGGTCCTTGTCCTGATCTAAATAGAAATATGGTGGGAAATCTGCATTATTAACAACAATATAACCATTTCCCGGAATAATCGTGCCACCGCCAAAATAATAATCATCACCGCACATGATCATCCAATCACTAATATCAACTCCTGTTCCAGAACTATTATATAATTCAATAAATTGATCAGCAAATGCATTATTTGAGTCCGGGTAACACTCATTAAAAAATACTGTACCTGTACCCAATGCGGTTGTTGCTGCATTATTAGCACTTCCCATTGTAGGAGTATCATCAATATTGAAATCAACTGCATTATCTCCTGTTGAAGAAACCCTTGCAGTTGACCAACCATATATTGGTGCCGGAGCAGGACCATAAGTTCCGTAACCAACAACATCAATCATTGTTGATGCAGTAAATAATGAGAATATCATACCACTATTTGAAAAAGTAATAGTTAGACCCAATACAGTTGGGGTATAGCTAACATAAGCGCCAGCTGCTAATGTGCCTGATGGTAAAACAACTGAATCGGAACCAGCTCCACCAACTATCCTAAATCCAAAATCAGAAAGTTCAATTGAACTACCTGTTTCATTGTAAAATTCTACTTCTTCCCATCCACTTGAACCTGTAACAACAAATTCATTGATTTGCAAAGAAAAAGCAAATATGAATGCTATGATTAAAATTGATAAAGAGAAAAGTTTTTTCATTTATCCTCCGTGTTTAAAATTATTTATTATTAATTATCTATTATATAATAATTGATAAGTTTTGCAATAGTATTTTTTACAATTTATTTTTATTTATTATATTGATTTTCTTTTCTTTTTTTACTAGCGTACTTCTTTACTCTTTGGAAAAGTTTATTCCGAGTAATTCGAGGTACATTCCGAATAATTTGAGGACTGTATTACGCAAATCAGAAATAATCCAACAAATGTATTATTCATTATCATTATCTTTATCTTTATATATCTTTTCCACTCCTGATGTTTCTTCATCTTTGGAAAGGTGAGGACTATTTACTTAGAGGAGCATAGACACAACCCGTAGTGATATTCTCATATCACGGTCTCTATTCCAGAGCTCCTCTGAGTAACTGTATATTCCGAATAATTTGAGGAATATATTGAGCAGAAATAATTCAATAAATATATTATTCTTTCTTTCTTTTCCCCACCAGCGTACTAGCGTACCAGACACTTCTTCTCTACGGCATTACCCTATCTATCATTCTTGGGAATGGAATTGTTTCCCTTAAATGATTTCTTAATGTCAGCCATTGTACAAACCTTTCAAGACCAAGACCAAAGCCAGCATGTGGCACCGAACCATATTTTCTTAAATCAAGATACCAAGTAAATGCTTCCATTGGAAGATTATGTTCCTTAATGCGTTTTACAAGCGTATCATAATCATCTTCTCTCTGCCCTCCTCCTATTGTCTCTCCATAACCCTCTGGAGCAATCATATCAAATCCCAATGCTAATTCTTCATTTTCAGGATCTCTCTTCATGTAAAATGCTTTGATTTTTGAAGGATATCTATGAATAAACACGGGCTTATCATGTTTATTTGATATTACGGTTTCATGTGGAGCGCCAAAATCATCACCCCATTTAAAATCCTCAAAACCATTTTTATGCAAAATATCAACTGCCTCTGTATATGTTAATCTATAAAATGGTTTTTTGATTCTTTGCAATGGTTCTATATCCCTTTCAAGATCCTTGAATTCCTGCTTCCTTTTCTCTAACACATTTTGAATAATATATTCTATCATATCTTCAGCAAGTTCCATATCTTCATCAAGATCCATAAATGCCACTTCAGGCTCCAATTGCCAAAACTCTGTAAGATGGCGTCTTGTCTTGGATTTCTCTGCCCTAAATGATGGTCCGAAACAGTAAACCTTTGAATATGCAAGAGCTGCTGCCTCCATATATAATTGTCCTGATTGAGTTAAATATACAGTATCATCAAAGTATTTTGTTTCAAATAATGTAGTTGTTCCTTCACATGCAGCAGGTGTAAATATGGGTGCATCAATACATAAAAATTCCCGTTCCTGAAAAAATTGTCTTGCATAAAATATCACATCCGAACGAATATTCATTATTGCATTCTGCTTTTTTGATCTTAACCATAAATGCCTGTTATCAAGCAGAAAAGATGGTCCATGTTCCTTTGGTGTAATTGGATAATCATTTGAATCAGAGATTTTTATTATTTCCGTAATATCCATTTCAACCCCAATTGGAGATCTCTTGTCTTCCTTAACTTTTCCTTTAACTATTACACCTGACTCAATGGATAAATTTTCAAATGCACTTATTACTGTTTCATCTGCATTTGGGTGAAATATAATACCTTGTACAATTCCTGTACCATCCCTTAAAAGGAGAAATGATATTTTTCCGCTTGACCGTTTATTATATACCCATCCTTTTATTTCTACATCTTCTCCAATATGATCGATTAAATGATTAATAAATGAAGGCATATATTCTCCTTTAATGTTATTTTTAGGGCAGACATAAGCCGAATTCTGTTTAACCGATCATCTATCTGGGATAATTGTTACCAATTACCTCAAGCAACCTACCCGAAATCTTTTGCCGGACAAGCAGATTCCTGTTTGGTCTTGCTCCGAGCGGGGTTTACCACAAAAACCGATTACTCGATTTCAGAGTGAGCTCTTACCTCACTTTTTCACCATTGCCCAATGGGCTGTATATTTTCTGTTGCACTTTCCGTAGGTTTTCACCTCCCGGGAGTTACCCGGCGCCCTGTCCTGCGGAGTTCGGACTTTCCTCAGGTATTTCTACCCGCAATCGGTCGTCTGCCCATAATGATTATATTTAGTAGATTAATTATGTCAATAACATATTTATAATATATCAAAATATATGCTTATTCCAATACCAATCTGTTTATATTGCCAACCATTTAATTGAAAATAATCATTCATTGCAGGAAAGGAATATCCGAATCCTCCTCCTGTTGCAAATTCTTGAACTGCCTTGTAGTAAATAAATGCAATTGTATTTCGTCTTTTATCTGTTAATTGATATGATAACTTTATCAGAAAATCATTATTAACACAGATACAAATTCTATCATCCATGACAAACATCTGTTGATAAATATATCTTCCATATCCTACTGTTAATGCCCATTCATCTCTTATTGTGCTAATATTCATAAAATACATTCTGTTTAAATAACCAAATCCATACCCAATATCATAAGTGATAGATTGAAAAGGAGTATTATTAAAATCAAATTGCTTTCTTACATTAATTGATATTAAATTGGGAGCTAGAAAAGTTGATCTAATATCAAATCCTATATCAAATCCTTTTGGTAATCCACATCTAAAAAATAGAGAACTATATAATAAAAATGGTTTCTCCAAATCAGCATGATATAATTCTTCATATACTCCGGCACCTAAATATAGTTTTCCTGCTTTTGCCACCTTAGCAGAGTAGAATGGCATAATACAGTTAGTATTAATGAATATAATAACAAAGAAAAAAATGACCAAAATCGTTTTTATAGATTTATTGTATTTCATAATATTTGCATTTTAATAATATTTTATATTTAAATAACAATGATTTTGTAAATCTTGTCAATACAATAGAATACAAATACTGTCATGGGAAAAATATAAATAGTATCTATTTGTTTATCAAATAATAAAAAAAAGAAGCAGGTTTAATCCTACTTCTTTTTATGATTAGATAGAATTATTATCTTATTACATTAATCTTACTAATCTTATTAAATCCCGGCATTGACATTTTTATAAAGTAAATACCGCTTGGCATATTCTTTGAATCAATATTAATTAAATATTTACCTTTATCAAATTCTTTATTAACCAACATTTTAACAAGTCGTCCCGTTGCATCAAAAATACTAATATTAATATTGTTCTTATTTATTGTAGAAAAATTAATATTTATATTATTATTGGCAATAAAATTCCTTGATACAAGCAAATTATTGTCAATTGGTATTATACTGATAAACATTGGACTAGACCAGCTAACATCACCTGTAATTGTTTTAATACCAAGCGAGTAATAATTATATCCATCATATGGAGTTGCATCATAATATTTATTCATGCCATGATTGGAATTAAATGAATTAATAATATTAATGTTTGATTTATCATTACTTCGTGATATATATGTCATTAAATCTTTTTCACTATTCCATTTTAACATTACTCCATTGTTTTCCGTATATGCTGTTAAAGAAGTAATATGCATACCTGTTGAAATATTTTGTAGAATAACAGGTATCTGCAATGTAACATTTTTCTGAATATCGGCATCTGTATAAATTAATAATGTATCAACATAAGTCAAATCATGGTCAAGACCAATAGTGTCAATATAAACCATTATTCCGGCAGAATCATCCATTGCAATACCTGCTGTTCCTGGACTTACACCTGTAATCCAAGAAGCATCATTCTTTACATCAATACTGGTAATATTAACAATCTTCTTTGTATCTGGGTCATTATTTCTTATATATATTAGTCCTGAATCGGATGCTTCAGTGTAATACCCAATGCCAGCTCTTATAACAATATCACCACTTGCATATGAACTCCAAGTTCCTCCAATAGATGTTGCTGTATAACTATTACCTGAATTAGCATTATCAGATACCATATAATATCTATTACCTCCATTTGCTTTTGTTGCTGCATACATTAATATCCAGAAATCCCCATCAATCTGAGGTCCATTGTAATTATGTGATACAATACGAGTACCACCCGTGCCAACTGTTACTACTTGTTTATTAAGTAATGTACCCGGTTGACCTGAATTATCCGTATAAACATAGATAGTGTCATAAAGTATGGCACTTGTATTACTCCTTCCCCATAAAACAGTTTTCAATGAGCAAACACTTGTAGGAGCAAATTTTACACCCCAATATGTTCCGGTTCTAATATTACTCTCAGAAGGATAATTATCAAATTGTAAGGTATCATATCCGGTGATTGCCTTTGATGGAATCTTCACAGGATTAAGAATTGATTGTTTTGAACCGAAATAATCAAAAACAAGCTCACTCTTATCTGATGATACATAACTAACACCCTCAACTGTTAGTGTAAACAAACTTGTATCAGTATTACCTGCATAGGTTATTATTAATGTGAATTCTACATTTTCTCCATGAGGAGCATTACTTCCAACATTCACTCTGAATGTACCTAATGCATTAGCCGCATCTGCAATATTTCCATATGAATCCGTTCCTGTTACCATTGATACATATGATGAACTTGTTGAAAGACTATCATTAACAGTATTTTGATTTGAGCCGGTATTATTTTTTATAGTTACATCAATATCGGTAATTTCTCCATTATTGAGTTTTGCATCAATAAGTATAGGTGATGGACTATCAAGAACTGTTGATGATATATAACTAATTTTGCTTCCAGCTTCAATATCAGCATTGCCCTGATAAGGAATATAATTTTCTTTTGATGCAGTTATCATAACTTCATTAAGCCCTTCATCAATAAAATCCACTCCGCTAAATGTAATGTTTCCGCTTGAATTTGTTAAACCCGATAGATATACTGCATCCGCTCCGGTTGTATCCCATACTGTAACCAAAGCACTATTTATATCATTGTTATTATCATCCTCTATATGGATAGTAATTTCATTAAGACCTACATAGTATGATACATTATGTGTTCCTACTAAATTAACAGGGGTATCTGTCCATATTCTGCAGGCAGGGTCACCCACTTCATTCATTAAGTAATGTTCAAGTTCAAAATACAAATCAGAACCAGCCTCAAGTGTTTCCATATACTCTTTACCATAAACAGAAACAACCTGAAACTCGCTTGTTGCCGATGCACCTGTTATTGCATGTGAAATACCAAGCGCCATTGAATCATT
>CBDUZN010000013.1:0-18526 GCA_965371715.1 uncultured bacterium
ATGAATTAAATGATATTATTGATTTATTAAGGAAAGAAGAAATTGATTTGAAGCAATTAAAAATAGATGGTAGTAAAGATAAAATATTGGATAATATTAAAAGCAAAATACAATTAAAAAAGGTGGAAGAAACTTATTAAACTGGAGAATATAATTTTGATAAGATACATTATTTTGGGATGTCATTCCCATGAAAACGGGAATCTAGTATCCGGTCTTGACAGGATACTAAAAAATGGATATATTTTAATTAATAAAGCCACCGAGCCTCTGCTATTTAGCACGCTGAAAGTAGGTGGCTATTTTTTATGTATAGGGAAGTGAATATGAAATACACTAAGAAACCATTATCTTATTCACAACAAGCACAATTATTATTAGACAGAGGATTGATCGCAGATAAGTCAACACTTGAAAAAACCCTAAAAAAGATTAACTATTATAGACTTAGTGGATATTATTATCACTTTATTGATAAAAAAGACAAATTTGTCCCTCATACTACATTAACAAAAATTCTTTCAGCATACAATTTTGACAAAAGATTAAGAATTATTTTATTTAAATATATTGAGATTGTTGAGGTGGGACTGAGATCTTATATTACATATATTATTTCTCATAAATATGGACCATTTGCTTTAGAAAACAGGAACAATTTTCGGAATTTAAAAAAAGAAGAATATAATATATTGATAGATAAAATTAACAATCAAGTACACAAATCCAGAGAAATATTTATTGACCATTTTATGAAGAAATATGGAGATTGTCATACAAGACCCGCTATTTGGATGTTAATTGAAATTATGTCTTTCGGAAGTATTATAAAAATATATAAAGGTTTAAATTTTAAGTTAAAAAAGAAAATTAGTAAACATTACAATTTGTCTTCAGGAGTAATAAAATCATGGATGTTAAGTATTGGTGTTTTAAGGAATTGCATTGCTCATCATAATAGAATATGGAAAAGGTCGGTAAGTGTTAAACCAAAAAAAGTAAACAAAGGATTTCATCTTGATTTCTATATTCCATATAAAGTTGATAATAATTCCTTGTTTGGAGTGATATGCACAATTCAATATTTTTGCAAATATTTTTGTGAAGGAAATGAATTATTTGAAGAATTAAAAAAATTACAGTATACATTTGGACTTAAATTATTGCAGGATTGCGGTTTTCCTGAAAATTGGAAAGAAAGTGAAATATGGAGAATGAAATAATGATTACAATTATACGGTTTAGCCCAATTTCTTTCCTTTTTGTGTTATTCCTGCAAAGGCAGGAATCCAGTATTACATATTTTTTACAGTATATTTCTTTACTGTGTCATTCCCGTGAAAACGGGAACCTAGTATCCGGTCTTGACAGGATACGGAAAAAAGTATATATTATTATTAGTTCATCCACCGCGCCTCTATCAAGATTTTTTCTTGAAATGCGAACTGGTGGATTTTCTTTTTCTATTTTTTGTAAACCAAACAATAAACCAACTTACGAATTTGCTTGCATTGCATCTATACTACGCAAAATCATTTGTGTTGCAAATTTACCGATTTTTACAACACAAACACAATTTGGTATGGTAGAATTAATATATAAGGAGAAAAGATATAGATGAACAGCAATAAAAATGACTATAAAAGCACAAAAAATCATTTTTTTGAATATATGAGTAGATCATATGTTATAATTAATAGTAGAAAAGAAATAAATTGTTCTTTGCACACACAAAGTATGTAATAACACCATTTATGGAATGCTTGGGTTTTTATAACAGATGCATACCTTTTTGTGATATAGTTAATATAAAGGGAAATATGATCAAAAAATCATATTTCAAAGGAGACAAGTATGACTGACAACAAATTTCAAATACTTTCTTTAGATGGAGGAGGTATTAAAGGGATTTTCTCTGTAGCTGTATTAGCACAAATAGAAAAGGATTTAAACATTAATATTGTTGATCACTTTGATTTAATTGCAGGAACATCTACGGGCGGTATTATTGCTTTAGGTTTAGGATTAGGATTGAAACCTGAAGAAATACTTAACTTTTATTTAACTCATGGGACTGCAATATTTAAGAAGAATAAAGTTACATCGATAAGAAAATATTTTAAAAGTAAATATTCAAATAATTTTCTACAAAAAGCATTAATTGAATGTTTTGGAGATAATAAACTTGGTAATTCAACTAAACGGTTAATAATCCCTTCTTACAATATAGGAGAGGATGATGTTTATGTTTTTAAAACTTCTCATCATGAAAGATTAAGGAGAGATTACAAGGAATATGCTTGGAAAATTGGTTTAGCTACAAGTGCAGCTCCCACATATTTTCCCGTATATAGAGGAATCAGTGATTTGAGATTAGTCGATGGAGGTGTATGGGCTAATAATCCTTCAATGATAGCTCTGGTTGAAGCAATAAGTCTTTTAAATTATAAGGTAGAAAATATTAAAATATTTAGCTTAGGAACTACCGATGAAACTGTAAATTATTCAACAAATTTGAATAATGGGGGTATTAAACAGTGGGTTGAAAAAAACTCAGCTATAAAATTAATTATGAGAAGCCAAAGTATTTCTGCTCATAATATGTTAAATTTGATGTTTCCAAAGGAAAATTATTTAAGACTTAATCCTAAAGTACCTGAAAATATATTTGGAATAGATAAAACTAAATTAAAACTAGAATTATTAGGAAAAGCAAAAGATAAAAGCCGAAGAATTTGCCCTGATTTCAAAAAAATATTCATGAATCATATTGCACCCCAATTTAAACCCTTATACCAGGAGGAAAAATGAGTATTGAACCAATAAATAATGAAATATTAAATAAAATAGCTGATGAAATTAATATAACACCAAACCAATATAAAATTGCTATAAATAGATTTAATGCTGTTAAAGATTGGTTATATGAGATAGTTAAAGATGATGTACCCTTACTTCCCAAAATCTATCTTCAGGGATCATTAAATTTAGGTACAATAATTAAACCACTTAGTTTTGAACGAGAGAAGGAATATGATGTTGATATGGTGTGTGAATTTATATTAGATAAAACGGAATATACAAAACAAATGTTAAAGGATATTGTTAAAAAGCGTCTTAGTGATCATGAAAAATATGGAGAAATGTTGGATGAAGAAGGAAGAAGATGTTGGACTCTTCATTACGCAGATAAAAACAGTATAAACTTTCATGTAGATATATTACCTGCAATAAAAGAAACAGAAAATATAATTTTGGATATAATTATACAAGGTGTTGATCGTCAGTATGCAGATTCAGCTATTGCCATAACAAATATTAATGAAGATGGACTGTACGAATGGAAAACCAGCAATCCAACAGGATATGCTGGCTGGTTTAGAAATAAAAATCAAATAATTTATAATCGAGTTAAAGATTATCAGATGTATAAGTTGTTTGAAGATAACAGAAGCGTTTTCAAAACAGAATCTGAAGTATCTGAGTTAGTTAGAACTCCGTTACAGAAAGCAATTCAAATATTAAAACATCATAGGAATTATCTTTTCAATGAACATGAATTATCAGAATTCAAACCTATTTCAATCATTATTACAACATTAGCTGCACATTTTTATAATAATGAAGAAACAGTATACGATGCATTGAAGAATATTATTAATAATATTGAACGGTTTTTTATCGAAAACTATTCCGAATATTTAGAGGAGAGTAAATCATTGACAAGCGATTTCATCAAAAGAGAAGAAAATTTTTGGACAATCACAAACCCTGTGAATAAGAGTGAAAATTTCGCAGACAGATGGATGACTGATAACAGAAAGAGAGAAAATGCATTTTTTATATGGGTTAAAGATCTGAAAAATCTTCTTAAAAATGTTGCCAATATTACTGATAAAAAACTTCTTATAGAGAGATATAAAGGAGCCTTTGGAGATAATATATTAGATAAACTAACAGAAGAAACAAGCTATAAACCACCAATTGTAAAAATCAATAATCTAACTAAACCGTGGGGAAATGAATAAAGAATTAATATATAATCAATACGAACAATTATCTTCAAAATATAAAGATATGAATATCTTTATAGAGGACCAAATAGTTATTATTAAAGGAAAACTTGATTTTTTTGCAGAATTTAATGGGAATCAAATTGAGGATAGTTATAATATAAAAATGATTATTCTTGAAACTTATCCAGAAACAATACCAACAATAAAAGAACTCGATGGAAAGATAAATAAATCATTCCACCAGTTTGCTAATGGTGATTTGTGTCTTGGAGTTAGGTCGGAATTATATTTAAAATTCTCTGAAAATAAAACGCTTTTAGGTTTCGTTGATAAGTTATTAATACCCTATTTATACAGTTATTCTATGTATTTAAAAACAAAAATATTACCGGCAGGAGAAAGATCACATAATATACAGGGAATATTAGAATTTTATATCGATGGTTTTAATGTTAAAACAAAAAATGATGTAATAAAGATTTTAACATATATAATCAAAGGAGAGCATTATTATAATCATCTATGTCCCTGTGGTAGTAGAAAAAGGATCGTGGATTGCCATAGACAAAAAATGATAGATTATAAAAATAAAATACCCTTATCTCAATTATCCTGTGATTATTATCAAATAATAAAGAGTGTTAATAAACCAAGGAAAAATGTACAAATTTTTTTTTATTTAAGGGAGTTAATTAAATCAATAGAAAAAGATATAAATAGGAGAAAAATTGCAAAAAAACAAACCCAGATTTAATAAGACCAAATGCGGATGGATTCCCAAAGATTGGGAATGTAAAAAACTAGCAGATATTTGTACTTCCATTACAGATGGTACTCATTATACGCCTAAATATGTTCATAAAGGAATTCCTTTTTATAGTGTTGAGAATGTTACAAAAGACAATTTTGTGAATACTAAATATATATCTGAGATAGAGCATAATAAATTAGTAAAAAGATGTAATCCCGAAAAGGGTGATATTCTACTTACAAGAATTGGTTCGATCGGAAATGCTAAATTAATTGATTGGGATGTAAAAGCTAGCATATATGTAAGTTTAGCACTGTTGAAGTTGAAAATGTCTACTAATAAATTCTATATTACTCAATACACTAATTATAATTCATTTAAAAAAGATATCATTTCTTATTCTTTAATTAATGCAATTCCACAAAAGATTAATATGAACAATATTGGTAAAATCCCAATTCCTCTTCCACCACTCACCGAGCAAAAGAAAATCGCAAAGATTTTGGGGACTTGGGATAAGGCAATTGAACAGACGGAAAAATTAATTGATGCAAAGGAGATATTGAAGAAAGGATTAATGCAGAAACTATTAACAGGTAGAATGAGATTCCCTGAGTTTGGTAAAGCAGTAAAAGAAAAAGGTGAATTGCCAGAAGGATGGCAAAGAGTAAAATTGGGAGATATTACAATAAATAAGGGAGAATATGGATCTGGATCCTCTGGTATTCCATACAAAAAGAATTTACCTCGGTATATAAGGATAACAGATATTTCGGATAATGGAATAATTATCAATAAAGATAAAAAAAGTGTACTACTGAAAAATAATGAAAAATATATATTGAAAAAACAAGACTTTCTATTTGCAAGAACAGGGAGCGTTGGAAGAACATTTTATAATGAAAAAGAAGAAGAACTATTAAGAATATTTGCTGGATATTTAATAAGATTCAAATTGAAAGAAAATCAGTTAAATGGAAAATTCCTAAGTTATTATACTCATACTGAAGAATATTGGAAATGGATAAAAAAAGTATCTAAACCAGGAGCCCAATCAAATATAAATGCAAATGAATATAATTATTTAGCAATTCCACTTCCATCAATGCAAGAACAGCAAAAGATTATTGAGATTATCAAATTCTATGAAAAAAACATTATGCAAAAAATGGCATATATTGAAAAGCAAAAAAGCATAAAAAAAGGTCTTATGCAGAAATTATTAACAGGAGAGAAAAGGGTAAAATGAGGACAAAATCAAAATTAAGCGAGGAGAAGAAAAATGATAAAGAAAATTATTAGGATCAATAATATTGGTTGTTTTGCAAACGAGTCTGGTGTAAGTGAAGTGGAATTTAAAAAAATGAATTTAATATATGGTGGTAACGGCTCAGGAAAAACAACATTGTCATCAATATTAAGGTCAATTAAAAACAATGACGCAAAATATTTACAGGAAAGAAAGAATTTAGACAATAAGAATAATATTAAGATTGAAATGAGAATTAATAATGAAGATGGTAACTTAAAATTCAGCAATAATAACTGGAGTGATACGCAATTAAATCTTGAAATATTTGATCAGGAATTTATAGATAAAAATGTCTATTCTGGCTCAATAATAGATAATGAACATAAGAAAAATATCACTCAGGTTATACTAGGAGAAAAAGGTATAAATATTGTAGATGAGATTGAAAAAATCAAGAAAGGAAGAAGTGAGATAAGCGAAAAAATTAGAAACAAAGAAAAAGAAATAAAGGATTTAGATAAAAATATTTTAGAAGTTAATTCATTTATTGAATTAGAAAAAGACGAGAATATCGAAATAAAAATATCAAATTTACAAAAAAACATTAAAAATTCAGAATTGATTTTCAATCAATACAAAAAAATTGAAAGTGAAAAAGAACTGCAAAAAATAAGCGTTATTGATATAAATGATGATATTAATAATGTAATAAATACAACTTTTGAAAATATTGAAAATAAAGCAATTGAATTCGTAAAAAAACATATAGAGGCCAATTTAAAAAAGAGTAATGAGAATTGGATAAATGAAGGATTAGATTTAACAAAAGGGAATGATTGTCCTTATTGTGGGCAAAGCATCTTGGATATGAAATTAATAGAATATTATAGATTGTACTTTGGAGAAGAATATAAAAATCTTAAAAAAGATATTATTAATAAAAAGAAAATAATAGAAAATAGTTTTAGTGAAACATTAACTCTTAAAATTCAAAATATTATAAAAACTAATTTACATCTAAATCAATTTTGGAATGACTTTGTTGAGAAAGATAATGAATTGGTAATTGATGTAGATAAATTTGATATAACAAGAAAAAAATACTATGAATATGCACTAAAATTACTAGAAGAAAAGGAGAAATCCCCATTAATTAAAGAAAATGAATTGAAGCAGGATGGAAAAGGTGAAAAAGAATTAAGTAAATTAACTATATCACGAAACGAATTATTGCTAATAATAAATAATTATAATGATTCTATTCAGCTGATTAATGAAGAAATCAATTGCATTAAAAGTAAGAAAATTAATATTGAAAAAATTAATGAATTAAAAAAACAGCTTAACCAAACAAATATGATTAAGATTAGATATGAAAAAAACAGTGAGAATTTGATTGAAGAATTCTCAATATTAAAAAAAGAGATGAATGAATTAATAGTCAAAAATAAAAAAAAGCAGAAAGAACTGAAAGAATATTCAGATGAAATGGGTAATAAATTTGGAGATAAGGTTAATGATATGATGTGTAGATTTGGTACAGATTATTCAATTAAAGAAATCAATCAATCTTTTCAAGGATATACTCCTAAAACAAATTATAAGCTAAATTTAAAAAATCATGAGATAAACCTGGACAATAATGAAAGAAAAAATCCTTGTTTCAGAACAATACTAAGCACAGGAGATAAATTTGCGTTAGCACTATCATTTTTCTTAGCTTCCCTAGAAAAATTAGAAGATAAAATCATTGTATTTGATGATCCATTTAATAGTCTTGATTCTTTTAGGCGTGGTTACACAATAGATAAAATTGTTGATGTATTAAGTAACAGTAAACAAGTTATAGTTCTCTCGCATAATGAACATTTCTTATATGGAATTTATAGTCATTGTTCATTAAATAAAGATGAAATTGAACAATTTGAATTAAAAGAAAAAGAAGGGAATATTATGCTATTAAAATGGGATATTATTAATTCAATAAAAGATGTATATTCTCAGAATTATGACATAATGATAAATTATTATAATAATGAAAAAGGTGAACGAATAAATGTGGTTAGAACAATAAGACCATATTTAGAAGGATGGTTAAGAAAGAGATATAAGGGATACTTTTTGAACTCTGATAGTCTTGGCGATTGTATTCATCATTTTAAAAATAAATATATAAGTATAAGAAATAAATTGATTAGTGAAAATGATTATCAAGAATTAATCAATATACACAATTTTTCCAGGAAATATCATCATGACATAAGTGATAATAAAGACAATGAAAGGATAGATAAAAATGATCTTAAAAGTTATATCCAAAGGACATTGGAATTAACAAAAAGCAAATATAAGGACTGAAATCATGATAACAAAACAAGACCTTCAATTTAATGAATACAAGGATTCAAAATTGCCCGCAATAATAATGCTGAAGAAAAGTATTATTTATAAGGAGATTAATTATGGCTTTACCAATAAATATTAAAGATTTATTAGAACACAAAGTTGTAGAAAGGGCAAGAATAGATTATAAGAAAGGATGGAATCCAGAAGATGTAATACATAGTATGTGTGCCTTTGCAAATGATATACACAATTGGGGAGGAGGATATATAATTATCGGAGTTGAAGAAAAGGACGGAATGCCCATATTGCCACCAATAGGAATTAAGAAAAATCAAATAGATAAGATTCAAAAAGAAGTATTAAATATTTCAAATAGAATAATACCTAATTGCCATGTTATAATTGATATAACAAGTTTTATGGATAAAAATATAATGATTATTTGGGTACCTACCGGACAAGAAAGACCATACAAAGCACCAAAATCATTGTCTGATAAAAATAAAGGATATCACTATTATATTCGGAAAGGTTCATCAACATGTATAGCCAAAAGAGATGAAGAAAAAGAATTGTCTGAAATTTCCCCAAGAGTTCCATTTGATGATAGAATCAATTATCAACAAGAAATTAAGGATGTTGATATGAAGTTGATAGAGAAATATTTAACAGAAATAAATAGTAATTTAGCTGAAAACATTACAAACAATGACAAAATAGAGATTCTGACAAGAATGAATCTCATTGGTGGTCCTCCTGAAAATTTGAAACCCAAAAATGTAGCATTAATGTTTTTCAATGAATATCCTGATAAAATATTTCCCAAAACACAGATAGATGTAGTATATTTTCCAGAAGGAGAAGGTGGAGATAGTTTTGACGAAAAAGTATTTACTGGACCAATACATAAAATAATAGAATCATCATTAGAGTATATTAATACAAATTTTTTAAGGGAAAAGGTAATAAAACAGGAAGGTAAGCCAGAATCCATAAGAGTTTGGAATTATCCCTATGCTGCATTAGAAGAAGCAATTGCAAATGCTATTTATCACCGTTCCTACGAGATCAGGGAACCAGTTGAGATAAGAATTTATAAAGAAAAAATAATTATTCTAAATAGACCAGGTCCTAATCGGTCAATATCAAATAGAGATATAAAAGCATTTAAATTCATTTCAAGAGTTTACAGAAACAATAGAATAGGGGATTTCTTAAAGGATCTGCATCTTACAGAGGGTCGTGGAACAGGTATTCCTAAAATATTGTTAAAATTAAAACAAAATGGTTCACCGCTGCCGGTTATTACAACATCAAAAGAAAGAGATTATTTTATGCTTGAAATCAAAATAAACCCTTATTTTGTTGAGAAAGAGAGTGGAGAGTCTAATCAGCTTAGTGCCAAAAATGTGCAAGAATGGCACCAAGTTGGCACCAAGTTGGCACTAAGTTCAAAACATGAAAAAATCATTGTTAATTGTAAGAAACCTATTGCATTAGTTAAATTAATGGATGTTTTGGAAAGAAAAGATAGAACTAAATTCAGAAATACAATATTGAAACCTTTATTGAAAGAGGATCTTATTAGAATGACTATACCAGATAAACCCAAGAGTTCAAAGCAAAAATATATTATTACAGAGAAAGGTAGAAAATATCTTGAAGAAAATAAAATTAAATGAGAATAATACAGGCGGTTCGCGAACAACATATTCTTCGGATTACTCGGAATATGCCCCTACAAGGACAGAAAATATAAATAAGGACTAAATTATGATAACAAAACAAGACCTTCAATTTAATGAGTACAAGGATTCAAAATTGCCCGCAATGATCATGCTGAAGAATATGGGATATGAATATCTTACCCCTGATGGGGCAAATAAATTGCGGTACAATAAACAGAGTGAAGTAATTCTTGAAGGTGTGCTTGAAGATTGGCTGAAAAAAAATAATAAAATTGAATATGGTCAGAGTGAGAATGAATTTTCAGAAAGTAGTATAAGAAATGCAATCAATAAACTCAAATATTATACAAACAAAGGACTTGTTCAAACAAATAAAGATATGTATGAAACGCTATTAACAGGAGAAAGTCATCCTGAAAATGTTGAAGGAACTATAAGAAGTTTCAATATAAAGTATATTGACTGGGAACAACCTGAAAACAATGTATATCATTTCACAGAGGAATATACAGTTGAAAGGGTAGGAATAAAGGACAGGATAAGACCTGATATTGTAATTTTTATTAATGGTATTCCTATATGTGTAATTGAATGTAAATCATCAGCTATTAAAAACCCCATTAAAGAAGGCATATCTCAGATGATAAGGAATCAAACCGATGAATATGCTCCCCATTTATTTTACTATGCTCAAATACTTATTGTACTTGCAATGAATGAAGCACAATATGGTACAGTAGGAACAAAGGAAAAATTCTGGACAATATGGAAGGAAGCATGGGCAGATACATTGAAGAAATTTGATAATACTGTGAAAGACATTATCAATATTCCTCCCGATAAATTATTCAGAGAAAAACTAATTAATGCAGCAGGAAAAAACAATAAAAATTGGATAAGTAAAATTGTGGAAAATATAGAACCACGATTTCCCAAAGAGCAGGATTTCATTCTTTATTCATTATGTAAACCCAAAAGACTACTTCAGTTGATAAGAAAATATATTCTTTTTGATAAAGGTGAGAAGAAAATTGCACGCCATCAGCAATATTTTTGTGTTGAAAAAATTATGCATAGGATATTGAGAACAAAAGAAATGGGCAGAAGAATGGGAGGGGTTGTCTGGCATACTCAAGGAAGTGGTAAATCACTTACTATGGTGATGCTTGCCCGCTCTATTGCATTAAATAAGTATATTAATAATTATAGAATAGTGCTTGTTACTGATAGAATAAATCTTGATAAACAGTTACATGATACATTTCATGATTGTGGAAAGGAACCCATTAGGGCAAGAAGCGGAAGTCATCTTGCTGGTTTATTAAAACACAAGAACTCTACTATTATTACTACAGTAATTGATAAATTTGAAAATGCAGTAGATAAAATGAAAGAGCCACTTCATAATCCCAATGTTTTTGTTCTTGTTGATGAGGGACATAGAACACAGTATGGGGAAATGCATGCATTAATGAAAAAGGCAATGCCCACTGCCTGTTATATTGCATTTACAGGAACACCTGTAATGAACAAGGATAAGAATACTATTGAGAAATTTGGTGGTTTAATTGATTCATATACTATTGAACAGGCAGTAGCAGATAAAAATATTGTTCCACTTCTATATGAAGGACGACTTGTTCCCCAAGATGTAAATAGAGAAGCAATAGATAATTGGTTTGAAAAGCAAACCAGAACTCTTAGTGATAAACAAAAGGCAGATCTAAAAAGAAAATTTGCTTCTTCTGAAAAACTTAATGAAGCAGATCAAAAAATTAAGATGATTGCTTTTGATATTAGTCAGCATTTTGCATGTAATTGGCATGGCAAAGGATTCAAAGCACAAATTATAACCCAGAGTAAAGCAGCGGCATTAAAATACAAACATTATCTTGATAAATTTGAAATGGTAACCTCAGAGGTAATAATGTCGGGACCCGATCAGCGAGAAGGTTACACAGATATTTACAAAGAAAATAAAAGTGAAATGATTAAATTCTGGAATGAAATGATGAAAAAGTATGGTTCGGAAAAGCAGTATAATGATATGATAATCAGTTCATTCAAAGAGGATGAACATCCTGAAATAATTATAGTAATAGATAAACTGATTACCGGCTTTGATGCCCCAGCAAATACAGTACTCTATCTTACACGAAAATTAAAAGACCACACATTATTACAGGCAATTGCACGAGTTAATAGATTAAAGGAAGGTAAAGAGTATGGCTATATAATTGATTATTATGGAATTTTGGAAAATCTTGATAATGCAATGGAATTTTATAGAGCATTACCGGAATTTGATAAGGATGATTTGAGGAAGGTTTTTACTTTTATTGATGAAATTATTTCAAAATTAAGAGAACAATATGATAATCTCAATGATTTATTTAAAGAAGTAAAAGATAAAGGTGATATTGAAGAATGCGAAAGGCATTTAGCAGATGAGGAATTGAGGGATAAGTTTTACAGGAATTTGCTTACATTCTCAAAATCATTTTCTATTGCACTTTCAAATCAAGAATTTCATGAACAAATGGAAAACGATAAAATCCAGGAATATAAGAATACATTAAAGTTTTTTAGTAAATTAAGGGTTTCAGTGAGAAGACGCTATTCAGATACTATTGATTATGGTGAATATGAACCGCAAATAAAAAAACTCATAGATGAATATGTGGGAGCAGGAGAAATAGAACAAATAACCCCACTTGTTAATATATTCAATGAATTTGAATTTAATGAAGAAGTAAATAATCTTAAAAACGATGTTTCAAAAGCAGATGCTATTGCAACAAGAACTATGAAAACAATACAGGAAAGATATGAAGAAGACCCTGCTTTTTACAAGAAGTTTTCAGAAATATTGGAAAATGTGATAAAAGCATATAGAGAACAACGATTAAATGATGCTGATTATCTTAAAAAAGCAATGGAAATAAAAAATACTGTGATAAACAGAACAGATGAAAGTATTCCGGAAAAACTTAAGAATTATGATGAGGAAAAAGCATATTATGGTATTATGATGGAACAGATTGAAAATAAAATAATAAATAGTAAGAATATTGATATTGCCGATATGTCTATAAATATTGGTAAGATTATTAATAGTAATATTAAGGTGAATTGGACTAATGATTTGGATACAATCAATAAAATTGATATGGAGATTTATGATGAATTATATGATGCATTGAATCAGGAACAAGTAGAAATTAAGGATTCAATTATTGATGAAATAGTTCAGGCAATTATCAATGTAGCAAAAGTGAGGAAGTAGGGGCGGTTCGCGAACCGTTCCTACAATAGACAATGAGAAAAAAGAAAAATATGGAAAATAAAACAGAAAAAATTATAATCCATTATGGAAAGAAAGAGTATCTTGTAGATACAATATTTGAAAAAAGGAAAACAGCAAGAATAACTGTTTATCCTGATAAGAATATTATTGCAAAATTCCCGGACAGTATTAATAATGAATTAGCAGAGGATTATTTACAGAAAAAGGGTAAATGGATTAATAAAAAGATTCAATATTTTGATAAATTCCATCCTTTACCTACAGAAAGACAATATATCAGAGGGGAATCATACTATTATCTTGGACGGCAATATCAATTAAATATAGAAGAAAGTTCGGATAATCAGGTTAAGATGAAGGGAAGAGAAATCATTGTATATACACAAGATCCATATAATAATAAAAAGGTGAAGGATTTACTGATAAAATGGTATAAAGAACATTCAATTGCATATATAAGTAAAAGAATTGATGACTTTATTCCTCAATTCAAAAAAATCGGCATTAAAACACCGAAAATAAAATTTATGAAAATGAAAACAAGATGGGGTAGTTGCAGGATTTATCAAAACAAGAAAAAAATACCTGTAATTACAATTAATACAGAACTTATAAAAGCACCTATCTACTGTATTGATTATGTGATAATACATGAATTTATACATCTTAAATTTATAAATCATAATAATAAATTCTATAGAATGCTTGATATATTGTTACCTGATTGGGAAAAAAGAAAAGCTAAATTAGAGTATATTCATATTGTTAGTTAAATATTGTAAGGGCGGTTCGCGAACCGCCCTTACTTACTTGTATATGATGAAAATTATGGTATTATTCAATAAATAATATGATTTTATGAGTTCTATCTTGACAAGGGCAGTGTTTTAAATATAATCAATTATCTTAAAAAAATGTGGGCCGTTAGCTCAGGTGGTAGAGCATCTGCTTTTTAAGCAGAGGGTCACTGGTTCGAGCCCAGTACGGCTCATTTTAAAAAGGATTTGTTATGAAATCAAGGGTCTTTACAAATTTTGATGATGATGAAAAACGGATTTTCCTGAGTCATACTGAAAAAGTGCATTATGACAGTGGTTTTACAATATTCAGAGAAAGTGATGTTTCTGATAAAATGTATATTATTCAAGAAGGCTCTGTGGAAGTATTTATTGAAAGAAAAGAAAAGAAGATTGTACTTGCCACCCTTAATAGAGGTGATTTCTTTGGTGAAATGGCGATTTTAAGGAAGGATAGACGATCAGCTTCAATAAAAGCCGTTGAAGATTGTAATGTTTTATCACTTAACAGGGATGCTGTTATGGATATTATAAGTCATAATGGTGTTTTAGGAGCAAAATTTCTTTTTAACCTTGCTGAGGTTATTGCAGAAAGATTGATTGAAACCAATAAGGAAGTTGAAAATTATTTTCTTATTAGTGATGCTCTTGTTGAGAATGAAGCATTTAGGAAACTGTATTTTAAAACACATAATAAGTAATTAAGCGTCTCCATCGTCTAGGGGTCAGGACTCAGCTCTTTCAAGGCTGCGACACGGGTTCAAATCCCGTTGGAGACGCCATTTTTTTATAGGGCGGTTAGCTCAGGTGGTTAGAGTACTTGCTTGACATGCAAGGGGTCATTGGTTCAAGTCCAATACCGCCCATATTAATTAGATTATGAAACTCAATATAAATAATAAAGAACACAATTTTGAGGGAAATAAAACCCTTACTCAAATATTAAAAGAAAACCCTGATATAAATGGGGATAAAAGATATTTAATTGCTAAGATCAATAATGAATTAAAAGATCTTAATACTATACCCATAGAAAATGATAAAATTGAATTATTAGATTTTTCCTCTGATGAGGGTAAAGCAATTTACTGGCATTCCTCTTCACATATTTTAGCAATGGCAGTAAAACGGCTTTTCAGGGATGTCAAATTGGGGATTGGACCATCAATAGAGAATGGCTTTTATTATGATTTTCTTGTTGAAAAACCATTTACTGATGATGATTTGAAAAAGATTGAAAAGGAAATGAAAAGAATAATTAGGGAAAATATATTTTTCGTGAAAAAGAATGTGAGCAAAGAGCAAGCAAGAGAAATTCTTTCAAAAAATAATGAGGAATTGAAATTAGAATTAATAGATGATTTAGAAGGTGATATTTCCATATATGAAAATAGTGAATTTTTTGATTTATGCAAAGGTCCGCATTTACCATCAACCGGATATGTGAGAGCTATAAAATTACTAAATGTTGCGGGAGCATATTGGAAAGGGGATGAAAAGAATAGAATGCTATCAAGAATTTATGGAGTTTCTTTCCCGGACAAAGAAATGTTGAAAGAGCATTTGCATAATTTAGAAGAAGCTAAAAAGAGAGACCATAGAAAACTTGGAAAACAACTTGGTATATATTCATTATTTGAAAAAGCCGGCTCAGGGCTTGTTTTTTGGCATCCAAATGGAACTACAATTCTTGAGACAATTGAAAGATTCTGGAAGGATGAACATATAAGACGCGGTTATGAACTTGTAAGAACACCGCATATTGCAAAAGCTGAATTATGGGATACATCGGGACATCTTTCCTATTATAGAGATAATATGTATATATTTGATATGGATAAAGAAGAATATGTTATAAAGCCAATGAATTGTCCTGGTCATATTCTGATTTATAATACAAAGATACATTCATATAGAGATTTACCCATAAGGTATGCTGAGCTTGGCACTGTTTATAGATATGAACGAAGCGGAACAATGCATGGATTATTGAGGGTAAGGGGTTTTACTCAGGATGATGCTCATATATTCTGTACCCCTGAACAATTGGAAAATGAACTTGATAAAACATTTGATTTTGCAGTATTTATTATTGAGAGTTTTGGATATAAAAAATATACTATTGAACTATCAATGTGTGATCCTGATAATATGGATAAATACGCAGGTACAACAGAAGAATGGGTATTTGCAGAGAAAACATTAAGAACAATTCTTGATAAAAAGAATGTGCCATATAAAGAAATTCCCGGTGAAGCAGTGTTTTATGGTCCGAAAATTGACATTAAACTGCATGATGCAATTGGCAATAAATGGCAGGGACCGACAATACAATTTGATTTTAATTTGCCAAGAAGATTTAATGTTACCTATATAGGAAGTGATAATCAGGAACATCTTGTATATATGATTCACAGAGCATTATTGGGTTCACTTGAAAGATTTGTTGGCGGGCTTATTGAACATTATGCAGGAAAATTCCCATTATGGCTTGCTCCAAAACAGGTCTCTATTATGACAGTAACAGAAGAAACTGTTGAGTATGCAAAAGAAATTGCTGATAAATTAAGAAAAAATGATATAAGGATTTTTGAGGATTACAGAAATGAGAAAATTGGATATAAGATTAGAGAATCCGAAAATAGTTTATACCCATATATGTTGATAATTGGTGCAAAAGAAAAAGAGAATGATGCTGTCAGTGTAAGAATTAAGGGAGAAGGTGATTTGGGTTCAATGAAACTTGATGATCTTATAATCCGTTTGAAAAATGAGATAGATTCAAAGAAAACAGTTGGTCTAAAAAAAATTAATATTAGGAATTTAATTTAGAAAACAGATAACTATTATTATAAATTTTTAATTACTATTTTATATATTACCCAATAATAATAAATCCACAACATGAATACAAAATAAACAATATAATTACTTATCTTCTCAAAAATTATAGTCCTCGGGTTTATAGTTTTTTTATTATATCAATCGCTCTTATTTATTAAATATCTATAATCTTAACGAATTTACACCTCTTTTTTTACCAGAAATACATTGCACTTGACAGGCATAATATAAAGTTTTATTATATATAGATAGAATTATGGAGGTTTATTATGAAGTCAAAAGGTTTATTTCTTGCAATAATAATAATATTTGGAATAGTGTTGTTTTCAAATAATATTGATAGAAATTTATCAATAAATGAATGGGATATGAAAAGAATGATGAATGATGAAAGAGCAGCGGGAGATTCATTAAATTGCACAATTATTGGTAGAGCATCATTTGGTTTATGCAGCAATGTATTTGTAAAGGATACGATTGCCTATTCCTGTCATGGCATATCATTATTAATATTTAACATAATAGATGTATCAAATCCTATTTTACTTGGATATCATGATACTGGTGACTATGCAAAAAGTGTGTATGTAATTGATACATTTGCATATGTAGCCGCTGGTAGAGCAGGATTAAAAATAGTTAATGTATCAGATCCCAGTTCACCAGTAGAAATAGGTTTTATTAATACAGATGACTTTGCAATGGATGTATATGTAGTTGATACATTTGCATATGTGGCAGCTGGATATGAAGGGTTAAGAATAATTAATGTATCAAATCCCAATTTACCAATAGAAACAAGTTATTATAATAGGCTTGGTTGTGCAGGGAGTGTATATGTAAGTGATGGATTTGCATATGTGACAGATGTTTATGAAGGATTAAGAATAATTAATGTATCAAATCCTGGTTTACCAATGGAAACAGGATTTTATGATGCAGATTTTTATACACTTGATGTTTTTGTAATGAATTCATTTGCTTATGTAGCAAATGCAGGAACAGGGCTAAGAATAATCGATGTATCAAATCCCTTTTCACCATATGAAATAGGTTTTTTTAATACAGGTAACTGGGCAATGGGTGTATATGTAATTGACACATTTGCTTATGTGGCAGATGGATATGAAGGGCTAAGAATAATCAATGTATCAGATCCCATTTCACCAGTAGAAATTGGCTACTATGATACAAATAGTAGAGCATATGATGTATATGTAATTGACACATTAGCCTATGTGGCAGATGGTAATGATGGTTTAAGAATAATTAATATGTCATCCCCAATATCACCCGTAGAAACAGGCTACTATGATACAGGAAGTCATGCGAGAGGTGTATATGTAATTGATACATTTGCCTATGTGGCGGATTATTATGGAGGGCTAAAAATATTCAATATATCAAATCCAAGTTTGCCAGACGAAATTGGTTTTGCTGATACAGGTGATTGGGCAACTGATATTTTTGTAATGTTGGTTAAACTTTAAAAGTGAACCATTTAGACCAATTTAAACTTTAAAAG
>CBDUZN010000014.1:0-18031 GCA_965371715.1 uncultured bacterium
AAAAAGTATTATTTTGCTAACAAAATACCGATATTTAAAAGTATAAGAAATTTTGTATTTATTTGTTTTATTGTATTGTTATTTTTGCCAGTATTAGCATTAAATGAGAATAGTGGAGATAATAGTACATATAGCCCATTGGCGACTATAGATTCGCTTAATTGTATTCTTGTAGGGAATATAGATTTATCTTTTTCAGAAGATGTTTTTGTTAGAGGATCACTTGCATATGTTGCTGATGGAGATGGAGGACTAAAAATCATTGATATATCTAATCCTACTGAACCTGTAGAAATAGGATCTTATTCTTATGGTTATGAATATGCATTAGCTGTTTATGTTGTAGATAATTATGCATATTTGGCATATAATGGAGCAGGACTTGTAATTGTTGATATATCAGATCCTACAGCACCAGAATTTGTAAGCCAATACTCAGTTTTTGGAACAGGTATATTAGCTAAGGATATTATCGTAAGGGGTTATTATGCATATATTGCATATGAAGAAGGACTTGTAATTGTTGATGTGAGAATTGTAAGAAGTCCATCATATGTTAATAAATATAATAATGGAACTTATACCCATGGTATTTATTTGGTTGACAACTATGCATATATTGCAGGAATTAATGGGAGAGTGAGTATTATCAATATTTCAAATCTGAATAACCTGTTTGAAGTTGGTGCTTATAATACAGGTGGTAGGGCATGGGATGTTTATGTTGTTGACGAATTTGCATATATTTTTGATTTAGATAAATCTTTTATAATTTTAAATATATCAGATCTAACAAATCCAGTAAAAGTGGGAACTTGCGAATATCCTGCTCCTGATGAAGCGAAAATTTGCGTAGTTGATAAAATTGCATATCTTGGAATAAAATCATATGGTCTTCGTATTCTTGATGTAGAAGATCCATCAAATTTGACAGAAATAGGTTATTATGTCTGTTCAGACCAAAGTTTTTTATACGGAGCATTGGGTGTTTTTGTAATAGATAATCTTGTATACACTGCTTTTTTGAAAACTGGATTAAGTATAATACAACATATGAAAAGAGGTTATATATTTGATATGATCTGTAATCCTGAGATGCTAAATTATAATGAACCAACAACTTTAAATATTAATTTAAAAAAGGCATGTGTAAATGAAGCCCCATTTCTAATAGCTGAAGTTTATCTTGAAGATTATACAGGACAGATTATTAGCGAAATAAAAACACCGGATATAAACGGAAATGTAGTATTTGAGATTTTAAAGACCGATACATTTCCAATATATTTAGTTGCAGAAAATTTAATAGAGCTTGAGCAAATAGAAAGACGGGAAATAAAGGTAGATTATAAATTATTTGCAAATGTAATATTTACCGATGAAATACCTGTTTTAATATATGATAATATTAATGTTCAGGTATTTAAATCATTAGAAAATGATCCTAAAGTTTTATTTCCTCTTTCTGATGTTACGGTTACATTAACAGACGAAATAGAAAATGGTTATTTTGAGGAAGGATTGACTAATATATCTGGGCAGTATGTATTTAATCATTATCCGGAAGTAACAAAACCGCATATATTAACAATATCCAAACTCGGTTATGTTAGTGAAACATATAATGTAACTCCATATATGTGGTCATATTCGGAGAATGCAACAGGACCTAATAATGGTAATAATATAATAAGAAACACTGAAACTGGTAAATTATATATGACCTATTATCAGTATAATCCAGCTCCTATTCCATATATATTAGCTAGCAAAAAAAGAGTAATTAGGGCATATAGTGATAGTAATGGTGACTGGTGGTATGTTGGAGATATAGCATATGGACAGAATCCATCAATAGCGATAACAGAAGGAACAATAGATGGGATATTTTACGATAATGGAGCTGGCTATATATATGATAACACAATTTTACCAAGTCCAATAACAATAATAAATGGATCAATATCTGTAGAGCCAGGCAGTATGTGGAATAATAATATAACAAATCTATTACATTCATCAGGAATAAAATATCTTGGAAGTATTAATTATCCACATTTAGTTCATGCAGTATTTCCTTATGATGATCCGGAAAGCGCAGCAGAAGAGATTCTTATTGGACCTGATGGAGAAATTGCAGGAAATGATGCAGCTTATCTTGTCATTCCTGCTCATAATCCATCAATCTGTATGTTTTCTAATATTAACACAACAGAAAATGAACCTATAATTGCATTTGAGGATAAGAATTCTGAGATTTGCTGGAAAAGGTATAAAAGTGATATTCCAGAATGGTGGCCAGCAGACAGAAAATCATTTTCACTTGATCAAATATCCCGTAATCCGCATATAGATGCTTATGGAGATAATGTATCACTTGTATGGGAAGAAGAAATTGCTACAGGAACAGATGAATACAGAATATATCTTGATAACAGCAGATTTTTTGGAGATGATACAGAAACAGATAAGAAGTATCCCAAAGTAAAGAGAAGTTCATATATTAGTTTTGTAGAAAATAATAATGCAGTAAATATGTGGTATTATAAGGATGGTTACAGTAGAAAGATAAATCTAACATCATCTGCTCAAGATATATCTTATCCTGATTTTGAAGTAAAGACAAGATTAGTAAGACCATTTTTAACAGAACACACAGTGTATTATATGTTTACAGAAAGTGCTGGAGACATATACAAGATAAAAACAGGCATAGAAACATTTACAACAAATGATTTAATACAACCATTATTTGATATGGTATTAATAGATACAATAGAGGAAGTATCAAATTCCCCATTGGAAGATTATATACCATCAAATCAAAGACCAATAGAGCGACTGAGTTCAACAGTAAAGGGATTTGATGATAATAAATATTATGAACTTATTATAACAACAACAAACAATAATAAGAATACTCCCTATGTATTATTAATTGATGGACAGGAAGAGGCAGTTATCTATGGTAAGGATAATGAGATCACAATACCGGTAGCAATTGAAGATATACTTGATAATGAATTAATTGTGTCACTAGATAGAGTAAAGGGTAATCCCAATAGAACAATTGATATAAAGCTATATGAATATGATGAGAAGGCAGAAGAAGAGATAATAGAAACAGCAAATACAATGTTAACACCATTCAAACCAGTAGAAACAATAGCACCATTTTCAGTAATAAATAGAGGAATACAAACAGGCAATTATCAATTGGAGATTAATCTTCCTAATAATTCAGTTGTTAAAATAGGAATCTATGATATAATGGGAAGAGAGGTAAATGTTATGACAAAAGAACTGATAAAGGGAAAGAACATATTAAACATTAAGAAAACAGATAAACACAATAATGAATTAAGTAAAGGTGTTTACTTTATCAGAGTAGAAACGGACAATAATAACTATACAGGTAAATTAATTAATCTGAAGTAGAAGACAAAGAAAAGAAAAGAAAAGGGAAGGGGGACTTATGTCCCCCTTTATTAAGGAAGAACAAAAAGAAGAACAAAGATAGAAAGAATAAAGTATGAAAAAGATATTAACAACAATCATAATATTATTAGTAATCCCAATAATGCTTATAAGCAGAGAATGGGTAATAAGACAGATATTACCTGATGTGGGAAGTTATGAACCTTCAAGACAACAAGATGGTCATAAAATAGTAGATTTAGGAAATTATTATCCAAAATTAATAATACCTACACCAATTCCAAGCGATTGGTATAGAACCGTTGTATTCAGATTTACAGGAGACAGCTTTGAATTTGAAACAAATATAGATACATTAAGAATAACAGGGATAGGTGATTTTGATAATGATGGACTTATTGAACTATTAGGATTTAGCACTGCCTATGATTTTAGTATAGGAGTAATGGAACAGCAGGATACAAACCAAATTTATAAGACAAGGATATGGGATAGTGAAGGGGCAAATAACGAGGGAGCAATGTATTTGGGATCAACAAATCTATTAAAGACAGATGGCATTGACAGAATTTATGGGGCTGATCCACCTAATTGTGATAGTGGCTGGTATTATATGAGCAGTGACGGAGATAACAGTTATTATTTTGATTATGTGCTAATAGAAGATAGGGAAATATGGTCAATGGATATTGGTTATATTGATGATGATAGTTTGGTAGATGTAATAGGAGGGACAAGCAGAGGGCTAACAATTTGGGAAGCAACAAATTTGAATAATGATAGCTTTGAAATAAGATGTGATAACCCGGGCTGGGGGAATGGGACTCATTATTCAGGAATACTGAATGATATAGATGGAGATGGAAAGAATGAATTCATTACAGGTGGATTGAATTTTCTTATGTCTCCCTGTGAATGGAGTTTTACATTAGGAGAATGCATAAGTGATACACAGTATGAAAGAATAAGCATAGAGTATTTCAGAAAGGATTACGGACCCCTTGAGAACTTTTACTGTGGAAGTGATTATGATATAGGGGATGTGGATGGAGATGGAGAAGATGAGATAATAGTATGTGCAGGCTGTATATTAAGGGTATATGAAGTAATGGGGAATGATAGCTTTGTAATGGCTTGGGAAATGGATAATGACACATTTAGTGGAAGCCATGTGCGGGTATATGACTTTAATGAGAATGGTATTGATGAAATAATATGGAGCGGTGGAGCAACACCGCAATTACCATTAACATCAGGAATATCAGCAAGGTTTGCCTATATCATTGAAAAATCCCCATTAAGTAAATTGGAATATGATAATCCAGTTAATATGAATAATTACTTAATAAGCGCAGTTGAAACAGATAGCTTTTATTTACATTCAACAGATGAGTTAATTGTGATTATAGATTCAATGAAATTGATAAAGGAGAATGAATTAACATTAATAGAGCCCATATATCCCTGTTCAATAAATGCAGGTGATTCTATATCTATTAGTATTAATATATATTCAGATAGTATGGGATATATAACAGATAAAATAATTGTATATAGTAATGACTGGTATGGAAATATAGATACAATTGAACTATTTGCAGGAATAGAAGTGCAGATAGAGATAGATAGCGCTATGGCATCAGATAATAGGAATGCAGGAACAGGCATTGATTATGATGATTATATAAGATTGTATTTTAATTATCCAATTGAACAAGTGGATACAAGCATAATAAATTTGGATGCAGTATTAGGATTAAATAATTCCCATACTTGGTATGATGGAACAGGGAATATAAAATATATAAGCTATGTAAACAATAACAATGAAATGGTAATATTCCTATCAACGGATACGGCATTGCCAACAATACAGGTAGGAGATACAATAGAGCCCGATTCAATAAGCATAAAGGATGAAAGAAATTATTCCTATCTTAAAAAGCCAATAATTATAACAGGCAGTTTTGACCCAACAGGGATAGAACAACCTCAAACTCCAAACTCCAAACTCCAAACCGATTTGTCTATTGACTATCAACTATCAACTATTGACCTGTATTATTCAATTCCAGATAATCAACAAACTGAATTAACAATATATGATATAACAGGTAGAGAGATAACAAACAAGATCCATAATAAACAAGGAATATACAAACTAAACCTATCAGAATATCCCAAAGGCATATATTTTATTAATCTAAAAACAGAAACCAATATAATATCAAGAAAGATAGTAATATTTTGAAAGAAATAATAAGTATAACTATCTGAAAACACAGAAGAATGAAGTGGTAGAACATAATTGAAAGAATTGAAAAAAGAAAAGAAAAAAGGAATGAATAGAAATATAGAGATTGTCTGACTTTGCGAATTTGTGACGCATTGCGGTACTTATCCTGCCTCATCCACCCAAAGAGTAAATTCACAAAGAAAAATAGAAAAATAAGAAGGTGCTTCACATATTATTCACACAAGAAAGATGGATAAACCATAAAATATAGCATAGCATATTATTATTTCCATAATTTGATGAATTTGCACTTCTTTTTTCAATTGCATAATAAGCTTATAATTGATTTTTATTAGTATTGTAGTATAATCAAATTATGAGAAATTCAGCCAAACTTTTATTAATATTACCAGCGGGAGCAATACACAGATATAAAACGGGTAATTTTAAAAAAGCATTAAAATATGCTCCCCTTACACTCACTTATTTAGCATCATTAATTCCTGATGACTTAAATATTGAATTAAAGATCCTGGATGAGGGAGTACAATGTATTGATGATTTGAACTTTGATCCTGATATTGTAGGTATAAGCGTAATGACAGGAACAGCAAAAAGAGCATATAAAATTTCAGAATATTATAGAAATCAAGGTAAAACAATAATAATGGGCGGAGTACATGCTACCTTAAATCCTGCAGAAGTAAAACAATATGCTGATAGTATCTGTATTGGTTTTGCTGAAAGAACATTTCCTAAAATGTTGAGGGATTATATGAATGGAAATATTAAACCATTTTATGTAGATAAAACAGAATTACCCGTAAATAGAATGGTTATTCCCAATAGAAAATTATTAAATAGTAAACATTATATAACAATCAATTCAATGCTTGCTACAAGAGGTTGTCCAAATTTTTGTCAATTTTGTGCTGTTCCCTATGCATGGGGTAAAAAGTATTACACAAGACCTGTAAATGAAGTTATTAATGAAATCAATCAATTGGAAGGAAAAGAAGTTGTATTTATTGATGTACATTTATTGGGTGATAAAGAATATGCAATTAATTTAATGAAAGCATTGATTCCTTTAAAAAAAGTATGGTTTGGCTTAACAACAGCAGATGTACTATTTGATGATGAAATAATAAACCTTTTAAAGAAAAGTGGTTGCAAGGGATTATTGATAGGGTTTGAATCAGTATCAACAAAAGTATTGGAATCAATGAATAAATCATTTAACAATATTGATAAATATTTTACGATGGTTAGGAAATTGCATGATATTGGAGTTAGAATAAATGGAACATTTCTATTTGGAACCGATTATGAGGATAAAGGCGTATTTGAAAAAACAGTAGAATTTGTTGATAAAGCAAGGATTGATTTGCCTCGATACTCTGTATTCACACCATATCCAGGAACACCTGTTTTCAGTAATCTTAAAAAAGAAGGCAGAATAATTACTTATGATTGGAATATGTATGATGTAGAACATGTAGTTTTTAAGCCAAAGAATATGAAACCAGAGGAACTTCAGGAAGGACTTCATTGGGCATGGAAAGAAAGTTATAGTATGAGATCAATAGTTCATAGAATTAGGGATACAAAAAAAATGATGCATTTAATAATACTAACTAATTTGGGTTACAAATATTATGCTCATTACCTTCCATCTTTTTCAGGCAACAAAATGAATGATGATGATATAAGAAGGCAATAATGCTTCATATTGGAATAGCAAGGATTGAAGATGATAAGGGGATTAGAGATGTTCTAAAAAAAAACTATATGCATGGTAAGGTCAATCTTTCTTTTGAAAGAGAACCATCTTTTTTTAGCAGCATAAAAATTGAGGGATATAAAAACATAACAATAGTTGGGAAAGATAATAATGGAATAATACAGGGTTTTGGAACTTGTAATTTTAGAAAAGTATTTATAAATGGAACTATTCATACTATTGGTTATCTAAGTGATTTAAGACTGAATGAAGAATACCGAAATGGTTTCTCATTAGCACTGGGTTATAAGAAATTCAGGGAAATAGTAGAAAAGGAAATGAATGTTAAATATTACATTTCAAGTATTTTTGCAGATAATCAGCATGCAATTGATGTTCTACTATCGGGTAGAGGAGGGTTTCCTCAATATAAGGAGCTTGGAGAATATGTGACAAAGATAATAAGACCAAAAAGAAAAAAAGAAAATTATAAGAATAGGGTTTTTAGGGCTGAAAAAAAAGATTATAAATTGATTTATAATTTTATTAACAGAGAAGGGGCAAAATATAATTTATTCCCATATTATGAGTATAGTGAATTTACAGAGAAAAATGAATCACTTTTAAATTTCAATTTGGAAAATATTTACTATACTTTATCTAATGGAGAAATAACAGCAATATGTGGATTATGGGATCAGAACAGTATTAAACAGATTATTATTAAAGGATATAGTAATCAGATTAAATGGTTTAAATATATTTATGATACAATTACATATTTAACAAAAAAACCGAAATTTCCGAAAATCGGAAAATCAGTTAAATATTGTTATATATTTTTAGCATTATGTAAAGAAAATCAACAGAAAGACATTGAAGAAATAATTAGTGAAATATCTAATGTTGCTAAAGAAAGAGGGTATGATTTTATTATTATTGGAGCAATGAAAAACACTTCTATTGGTAAAATAGTAAAAAAAATCAAGGGAATAAAATTGAATTCAAAAATATTGATTGTTGATTGGAACAATAATATTGATATTAATGAAATGAAAGAAAAGAAATATCATCTGGAAGTATCTTTATTATGAAAGAAGTAAAGTATAATCTTATTAATATGAACAAAATAGATGATAAAACAAAAAATGAAATGTTTAAATTATTTAATAAATATTTTAACTGTGAAAAAAATATGTTTTTTTCTGATTTGCAATCCAAAAAGACCATAGTATTATTAAAGAATTCAAACAGGGATATTGTGGGTTTCACCTCAATGGATATATCAATAGAAGAATCCAAGAATAGTAAAATTGTAATTCTATTTTCAGGCAATACAATTGTTGATGAAAAGTATAGAAATGACTTGCTGCTGATAACGGGTTTTTTGGAATTTGCAGTAAGAACTCAAACTGAGTATCCTGATTATAAAATGTTCTGGCATCTGATATGTGAGGGTTATAAAACATATAGATATCTTCCATTGTCATTTAACAGATTCTATCCACATTATAAGGAAGAACCATTGCAATATGAAAAAGAATTAATGGATAAGATTTCTATTAAGAGATTTAATAAGTATTATAATAAAAAAACTGATATTATTCATATTCCCGGCTCAGAATCATTAAAATCGAATTTTTCAAAAATTCACCAAAATAAATTGGAAGATAAACACATTAAATTTTTTGTTGATAAAAATCCTTTTTATGAAAATGGTGATAAATTGTCTTGTATAGCGGAAATCTCGTATAATAATCTTAAAGCAATACCTAAAAGAATATATAAACAGTTATATGCATTACATAATAAATAATCTAATGGTTTTGTATTTTAGGAAATACTATGTTGATTTCATTAAATCATCATTTAATCCTATAAACGAACAATTGAATATTATGAAAAGGATTATAAATTCAAATAAAAATACCCTATTTGGTAAAAATCATTATTTCAAGAAAATAAAGAATTATAATGATTTTAAAAAGCAGATCCCATTAACAAATTATAATTATTATGAGAATTATATTAAGAAAATCATTAATGGAGAAAATCACATTATAACAAATGGGAAAATTGATATATTGGAACCAACATCTGGAACAACAAAGGGAACAAAATTAATTCCATACAGCAAATCATTACAAAATGATTTTCAAAAAGGTATTTACCCATGGTTATATGATCTCTATAATTCAAACAAGCAATTAACCAAAGGAACTGCTTATTGGGCAATATCTCCATCAACTCCAATAGAAGAAATTGATTCAAAGATAACTATCGGATTTAAGAGAGATAGTCAATATTTGGGATATTTTGGAGAAATCATTGAAAAAACAATGGCTGTGCCTTCATATATTTCTTCAATACAAGATATTGATATGTGGAAATATTATACTGTTTTATTTTTACTAAGAGACAAAAATCTTTCCTTTATATCTGTATGGAATCCGGAATATTTAAATATTCTTATTCAATGTATCTATAATAAATGGGATAATCTTTTAAGGGATATAAAAGAGGGATTTTCAATTAATGGAAATATCAAAAGACACATTCCTGGCAATCCGATTAGATATAAACAGCTATTTAAATGTAAGAATAAAAACAGGATAGAATTTACACATATATGGGAAAAACTATCTTTAATCAGTTGTTGGACAAGTGGTAATGCAAAATATGCTTTAAAAAAAACAAAAAGGATATTTCCAAATACAGAGATTCAGGGCAAGGGAATTATAGCAACAGAAGCATTTGTTTCTTTTCCAATTATTGGTCAAGTGGAATCAATCCTATCAGTAAAATCGCATTTTTTCGAATTTCAGGATATGATTAGTAAAAAAATTTGTCTTGTTAATGAATTGAAGGAGAATAGAAAATATTCCATTATTGTTACAAACTCAGGTGGATTCTACAGATATACATTGAAGGATATTATTGAAATTAAAGGGTTTTATAATAAATTGCCAATTATTAAATTTATTGGGAAAGAAGATTTGGTACTTGATTATTTTGGAGAAAAATTAGAAGAGGTTTTTATTGTAGATATATTGGAACAATCCCTTAAGCAGGTGAAACACATAATTGATTTTATGTGTTTTATTCCTGATTACAGTGATAAATTTAAATACATACTATATGTTAGTTGTAATAAAGAAGAGAATATGGATATTGAGAAAATTCAGAAAGATATTGAATGTAAATTATGCAATAATTACCATTATAAACATGCCAGAAATCTTGGACAAATAAATAGAATGAAGATTGTACTATTAGACAATTCAATAAATTACCTTGATAAATATTTAGCATATATGTATAATAAAGGCATGAAAATTGGGGATGTAAAGCCAATAATAGTATCAAATGATTTGGAGATTAAAAAGATGTTTACAGGTAAATAAGATGAAAATAATAATAATTGTTCCAAGTATAGGAAAAAAAGAAAACAATTCATATATAAGAACATGGCAAATGCAGCCATTAACCGTTGCACAATTATACTCATTGATTCCTAAAAAACACAATGTTGTTTTGTATGATGATAGAATGGAAAATATTCCTTTTGATGAAGATGCAGATTTAGTATTAATAACTGTTGAAACATATACGGCAAGAAGATCTTATAATATTGCTGACAAATTCAGAAAGAGGGGAGTAAAGGTTCTTTTGGGGGGATATCATATTTCTTTATTACCAAAAGAGGCAGAAGAATATGCTGATATAATATTAGTGGGAGAGGCGGAAGATATTTTACCAAAAATTCTTGATGATATTGATAATAATCAATATAAAAAGAGATATACATCATATAAGAAAAACCTAAATAGTATTATGCCGGATAGAAGTATTTTTAAAGGTAAGAATTATCTGCCAATTTCTCTTGTGGAATCATCAAGGGGATGCCCTTATAATTGTGAATTTTGCTCTATAACAGCATTTCACAAGCAAAATTATAAAATGCGCCCCATAAATAATGTTATTGAAGATATAAAAAAATGTAAAAACAAGAATTTATTTATTGTTGATGATAATATAATGGTTAATGTATCAAGGACAAAAGAATTACTAAGAAAAATGATACCATTAAATATAAAATGGGTGGGGCAAGGAAGCATTCATATTGCTCAGGACATTGAATTATTAAAATTACTAAAAAAATCAGGTTGCGCAATGATTCTTATCGGATTTGAATCATTAAGTGAGGGTAATCTTAAAAAAATGAGTAAAGAGTGGAATTTATCATTTGGCGAATACAATAAACTTATTAAAAAAATCCACAAAGCCGGGATTGGCATTTATGCAACATTTGTATTTGGGTATGACGAGGATAATGAAAAAACATTTGAAAAAACATATAGATTTGCTATGAAAAATAAGTTTTTATTTGCTGCATTTAATCATTTGCTTCCTTTTCCCGGAACCCCAGTATATAACAGATTGAAAAATGAGAGGAATCTAATATATGATAAATGGTGGATATCATCTGAATATAAATATGGAGATATTGCATTTAAGCCGCAATTATTGACAGCAGATAAATTAAAAAACTTATGCATAAAATATAGAAAAAAGTATTTTTCTATTAGTTCTATTATATATAGAGCTTCAAATATGCATGCAAATTTGCAAAATCCCATATTTTCTCAGATATACTTTTTTCAATCATTGCTTGCGAGAAAGGAAATTAATCAAAAAACAGGATTACCTCTTGGATAAAAAAGCGAAATGAAAATTCTCTTTATTTATCCTTCTATGAATGGCAAACAAATAAAAAGTAAATATATATCCTGGCTTATGGAACCACTTGTATATGCTATTTTGAAAGCATTGACTCCTTCCAATATTATAACAGAATTCATTGATGAGAGATTTGAACCAATAATTATAAATGATACTCCTGACCTTGTTGTAATGAGTATAAGGACATTTAATGCAAATAGAGCATATGAGATATCAGAACAATTTATGAAAAAGGGAGTGAAAGTACTATTGGGAGGATATCATGTAATGCTTGCACCCGAAGAAGCATCATTAAATGCATCTTCTATTGCAATTGGTAATGCTGAGGATATATGGGAAGACATTATTAATGATTCAAGAAAGGGGAAATTGAAAAGTGTTTATTCATCAAATAAAAGTAATAATAAATTTGTAATGCCCAATAGGAATATATATTCTAAGTATAAATACTTACCAATAAAGCCAATTGAAACATCGCGGGGTTGTCCATATGAGTGCTCATTTTGTTCAACTGCAGCTGTATACAAAAAGAAAATTATGTTTAGAGAACCAGTAGATGTTATTAATGAAATAAAGGCAATGAGAAGGAAATGGATAATGTTTACTGATGAAAATTTCCTATTGAATAATAATCATACTGAAAAGATTTTAAGTGGATTAAGAAAAATGAAAATTCAGTGGATTGCACAATCAGATGTATCAATTGCTAATAATGAAAAAATCATTAAACAAATGGCATTATCAGGATGTTTTGGTTTATTGATTGGATTTGAGAGTTTCAAGAAAAGCAGATTGGAAGAATACAATAAGATGAAAAACATGAAAACTGATTATAGGGACTTAATAAAGATATTGCATAAATATGGAATAGGAGTTTATGCTTCATTTATTATATCAAAAGATGATGAAAACGATTTAGATCATATTATAGAATTTATAATAGAAAATAAGGTTGAATTAGCAGGACTTAGCCCTTTAACCCCATATCCAAATACGGGTATATATCTAAATGGTATAGAAAATAATACAATAATTCAGAAATGGTGGAGAATTAAGCCATATCCTTATTGGAAATTTGTTTTTATTGATAATAAAGAGAAACTAAAAAGCCTTGAGAATAAACTTGTTGGGAAGAAAGTAAATCTGTATTCCATGAATAATATAATTAAACGAATACGGATAACAAAATTTGTTAATAACCCTATTAAATTTGTTATTTTTCTTATGCTAAATATATTGGCTGCTGCTGAAATAAGATATAAAAGGCAACTATGATCATTATCTTATCTTCACAATCTTTTCTCCATTATTAAAGAAAACTCCTTTAGTAGATGCTTTATTAAGTTGTTGTCCAAGTATATTATAAATAAGATTTTGTTTTTTAAAAGGAATATCAATTTTTATTTTATTGATTATTTTATTATCCTTTATAAGAAGTATGGTTTTTTTATCAATTAATGAAAGACTATCACCTGAAAGTACAAATCCAGTTTCTGTTTTCTTTATCTTAATTTTATCAGCAAATTGTTTTGGAATAATTAATCTATCTGCATCTGTACAAATGATAATAATGTTTTTCTTTACTGTTACTTGAGCATTTCTTATGCCTGAAAATGGAGAATATGTTACATTGGTTGTTTTACTTTGATTAAAACCATAAGAAATAATTAAGTCATCATTAACTGATGTTAAAATTGGCTCTTTCAAATAACACTGTATCTTAATAAATGAATCAGGTAAAATAATTCTTCCAGCAAATTTAATAGAATCAATGAAGAATGGTAAATAATCAATACCAAAAAGAATAGGGTCTTGTCCTGCATTATAAATTCTAAAATGCATTGAATCATTGAGATTTACATTATCAATGCTTATTGATGCATTAAAATCACAAAGTATTAAGGAATAAATATAATAAAGATAATTATCATCAACCGTATTCATTGTATAAAGTGGAATGGATTGACAGAAATGTGTACCGCCAAAGGATGATAAATAATTATCTTCATCAATAATATATGGAGTATCCGTATCATAAACATCTACAAAATTAAGGTTTTTATTGATTAAGGAGAAGGTTTTTAAATTTGGTAAATATACAAAATCACTTTTATATATATTGTATCCATCATCACCATTTTTTATACCAAATAGATCCCATAATAATTTACCTGCTTTATCATAGCAGAGGCAATCTGTGCCTTCTAAATATACTGTGCTTCCCAAATCAGCAAAATTAAGTATCTGTTCAGCTAATATCTCATCCATCACCTTATTATCCGAATAATCACCAGTCATAATCATATAGTAGGGATATATTGTTTCACTGTTTAGTACAGAATCAATCAGAACATTAAGTTTTAGAGAATCCCTTAGAAAATTATTGAAATCCGAATTGGAATATTTATGCCGAGGATCATATATAAAGATAGTTTTATTTGGACTTGTTCTGTATGTAAATAGAAAACTATCAGTATAGAATCTTGTTTGCATTTTTATATAAAAATATCCACTATCATCTTTAAAATGAGCAGTATTGAATACATTGGTTACAGATGTACATAGAGGTAGCATTTGTGTATCTATCTCAAATTCAATTGTACTATTACTTTTAAATATGCATACAGTATTATCAAATGCATGATTTCCTGTATGGAAATATGCAGTTATGGTATATAAACTATCTTTATAAATAATGCCTGATTCCCTTGTAATGAAACTATCAGCAAATAGTTTTCGTCTATAAACAGGGAATGAATAATTGTAATTAAGATTATTTGAGGAAATATTTAGTGTTGCAATATTTAGGGTATCCTGAATAAATACCTTTACAGAACATTCATTGCAATTTGTGCTAATTACCATTGAAGTATCAAAAAGAAACAATTCATTTGAAGCAAAATTTAATGTGCATATTGGAATATCTGATTCATATAGGAATTTTATAAATAATGTCTCCTGTTCTTCAGCAAGAAAATCAAAATCTCCAATGCTATCATTAATTGAAAACAATGATAATTGAATATTTCCGATACTTATATAACAAGTATCAATAAATAATATGCCATTTTTAAATATTGATACAAATAGTGTATCTGAAAATTCAATATTATCTAATTGAATATATATATTTTCAGCAAAGCAAGTGAGCGTGTCATAAATACCTTTATGGGTGAACAATGTGAGAAAGCATGTATCAGAAGAAAGAATTGATAGAACAGGATCTTGAAGATTAATACTATCTGATATACAAATAGATGGCGCTGAACCATTTTTGAAAACACTAATAAATGGTAATCCCAATAGATTATAACTGCGAATTTGAGATAATGAGTAATCGTTAATGCCAATGGATGATAATAAATAATGCTTTAATGAATTAAGCATATAGCCTGCTTCACAATTATCAAATTCAGTATGTTTAAAAAATATGGAATTATCAAAATAATCAAAAAGAATGAGCATCATAAATCTATTATAATTATAAAATGTTTCAGAAGATGAAGCAATTATTGCAGAAATCCCATTATTACAGCAGAGTAAACTTTCGGCAAGGCATTTATTGTAATTACCAAAATCACCAACCAGACAGGAAAGAAAGATAAATACACCGCTTTCCTGTGCATTAAAATTCATCAGATCATAAAGAGAAAAGGAAGGAGAAACCGTTGAGATTCTATTTGAATGTCCCCAGAACACGGTTAATGCGGCATTTTCATAAGCATTATTCAGATCATTAATATCAAAAGAATAGTTTATTTCAGGAGGAGTAAGATAAGATGGAATTAATGAACCATCAAAAAAGTATTTAATTAATTCACTGTCAGAAGTTATTAAAAAGCCTGATGATACTAATGAAATTAATTTGGAATAAATCTCATTAATAGTATAAATATAGAGATAATCCTCAATACTATCAAGATTTGTATCATAAAAATGTCCCATATAATTAATATCATAATTATCCGACTTCAGGTATTTCAAGCATCCATCCAAATAATTATCAATTTGAGATTGAGAATTAATGGGTATTCTTGAAACAGGTATTGTATTAATGTATTCATTATTAATATTACCATATTCACAATCCGTTACGAATTCAGCATTTGTATATGGATTGAGGTAGTTTTTATAAGCGGGGACTATTGTTTCATCTCCTATTAGAAGAATATATGTAGGCATGCCATTAGAATCAATAAAAGCATTGATTAATGACTTTACTTTGAAAAAGGATGTAATAGGTGGAGTAATCTCTCTAATGTCGTACCCGCAAGCATTGGAAAGAAACCGGAGATTTCTTAATGGTAATTTCAATGGATTCACAATAAGTATGTAATTCTCAAAATTGAATACAATATCCGGTTTATCATAGGGGAGAGAAAGCGGGGATTCATGAAGCACAATATCAGGGAATGCACATAGAGAAATTGAAATAAATAGAATTGTGAAAAAACTTTTCATAAGACCTCCTTTTTGTAAATATAACGAAACAATAGACAAAAGTCAAGGGGGAAATGCATTTTTCTTATTTTTTTGTGAATAATGTTATTGTTGAACTTAATCAATAATTAAGTATAATAAATATATTGAATATATTTAGTGAAGCATATATTAATACATTCTATAGGAGGATTTTGTGAATATAGGCATTATAATTGGTAGAATTGGAGATGTTGACGGGGTCTCTCTTGAAACACAAAAATGGATAGAAGTTCTAAAAAAGATGGGACATAAAACATTTATTATGTCAGGTTCATTTGCTAAGAATATTTCTGAGAATAGTAATGGAACCCTATTAAAAATCTTATCATTTTTCTCTCCTGAATGTGAATGGGAGCAAAGAAGAGCATTTTTTTTCCCACGACAAGAATCTCTTGATAACCTTCTTGAAAATCTGGAAGAGTCCTCCAATATAATTGCTATGAATATATTTAAATGGATTGTTTCAAATAGAATTGATATAATGATTTCTGAAAATGCATCCTCACTGCCTTGTCATTTATCTATGGGAATGGGCATAAAGAAGGTTGTTAAGAATACAGGCATTCGAGTGATATGTCATGATCATGATTTTGAGTGGGAAAGAGGGAAAAGGTATAAATCGATATTTGATGAAATAAGCAATCTTGTACAGGATACATTCCCGCTTATTGGACCAAATACAAAACATGCTGTGATAAATTCTTATTCACAGGATATGTTAAAGAAAAAATTTAATATTGATTCGGTAATTGTACCAAATGTAATGGATTTCAATAAAAAATATGCAGAAAAAGATGAATACAATAATGATATGCTTCATAATATTGGTTTAGAAAAGGGAGATATTCCGATTTTTCAGGCAACAAGAATTGTGAGACGAAAGGGTATTGAAACTGCCATTGAACTTGTTGAGAAAATTAATGATAAAAGGGTTAAATTGGTTATAACAGGCAGTTATGCTGATGATGCAAGATTTGGTTATTATAAAGAACTTGTCCGCTTAATAAAAAAGAAAGAACTGGAAAATCAGGTGTTTTTTTCCCATAATAGAATACTTAGTAAAAGAAAAAAATCCTATAAAGGAAATAAAATTTATTCTCTATTTGATGCCTATGCACATGCAAGGGCATGTACATATTTTAGTAAATATGAGGGATTTGGAAATGCATTTATTGAAGCAGTAATTGCAAAAAAACCTATTTTTGTTAATAATTATAAACCTGTATTTTGGCCTGATATTGGTTCAAAGGGTTTTAAAACAGTAATGATTGAAAAAAACAAATTAACAGATGATGCTGTAAATGAAATGAAAGAAATAATATTTGATGATAAATTATGTAAGGAAATTAGTGAGTATAATTATAAAATTGGTAAAAAATATTTCTCTTATGATGTATTAGAAGAGAAAC
>CBDUZN010000015.1:0-17573 GCA_965371715.1 uncultured bacterium
ATAGCATCCTCCTCAGTTTAACCCTATAATTGAGTATATTCTTTTTTAAATGTATTGCAATGGTAAAATGAAAAATTATATACTATCTTTTTCATTTTCTACCTCCCTATCTATTAATATTAAATCCAATATATAAACCTGTGTACCAGATTTTTAATTTCTTGTCCCATAATTCACTATAAGGTGACGAACTGCGAATCTCAGAACAACCTGCTATTTTAATCATTAAATATGGATCAAAGCGTATTTTTTTAAAATTCTTTTTTGTATTACATAATTTAAAATAGATTCCTCCTCCTAATAGATCCCTTTTTACATTGTAAACATGAAAATGATTAGAATAACATTCAGTTCCATATCCCTGACTATAATTTAATTCAAGCCCAAAAATAAGAGATGGAGCAACTATATATCCTGTATATAAATAATATTTCCTAACATTATGAAAATCAAGATTTGCCCAATTTGCTAGTGAATTATTAATTAATGTATTATGAAAATGTGCCCCAAAAGCTCCTGATACAATATTTGCCCATCCATATCCAAGCCCTATTTCAAATATCCTATTGTTAATTGGAAATCTAAATCCACTCTCTACTGAATTGAGCCAATATACTAAATTTGTAAATATTGAGAATGGTATAGCCTCAGCTGAGCCAATCAAACTGCTTCCTCGCCGGCACAATCCCAAATTATATCCAAGTGTAAATTCAATATTCTTATACCATAATAATGTTGTATCTTCATTGGAAAAATTATATAGATTTTCTATTACAGGACTTTTTTCTTCATTTGAATATACAAACAAACCAATTAATATAGTTAATATCATAATAAATATTATCTTTTTCATAGCATCCTCCTCAGTTTAACCCTATAATTGAGTATATTCTTTTTTAAATGTATATCAATGGTAAAATGAATAGCGGAAATGGAGTAACAATACTGGATTCCAACATATTCTTCAAATTATTCATAATATACCTCTGCAATTTACGATTTATAATTAACTGTCTTGTTCTGACTTCATGAATGATTTGGAATAGCTGAAAATTGATATAAATCCAATCAAAGAAGGTAGATATGTTGTTATAATTCTCCAAAGAAAAATATATAACAGAATTTTACTTTTAGGAACAAGTAATGAATAAAACAATGCTCCTCCACCTTCAGCAAATCCACCGGAACCTGGTGTTGGAACAAAGGCAAGCAGATATGTTAAAAGCATCTGAATATTGAAAGAAAGTGTGAAGTTGCTTTCTCCAACAACCAAAAGTATCAGAAAATGAGTTATTGAAAATAAAAGATAAAGAGACACAAAGGCATAAATTAATGAAATAATAAAATGCTTCTTCTCTTTATTAAAGAACATTAACATACCTTTCTTGAAATTCTCTGCCTCATCAAGAATTTTCAAAAGAATATTTTTTACTTTTTCAAATCTTATTCTGCTAAATAATTTTCTCAAAAACTCTGTAAGGAAAATTGTGATTATAATAACTGCAATTAGCACTAAATAAAAAGATAATAAGTACTTAAATAATGCATTTACCAAACGATTATTAAAAAGAAATGAAAAGAAGACAAATGTAAAAGGAACAGTAACTAAAAAAACAAGAAAAGATTGAATCCCTCTTATAAAGAGTAAGGATGTGCCTTCACCCGGGGAAATGCCTCTTTTGTTCATTAAATACACTTGAAATGGAATACCTCCTGATTGAAAGGGAGTTATTAATCCTAAAAATACTCCTCCCATTGTAAATAAAACACTGTCTTTAAGTGTAAATTTATCTGTAAATGTTTTTACAAGTTCATGAACTCGCAAAATATTAAATACATTGATACCAATAAACAGTAATAAAATAATGAGAATATTACTAACTGAAATATTTAATGATATATCATTAGGAATGTCCTGCAGAAAAAAAATAATAATCATAGCATATGCAAGAATTGTAGATATAAGGAGAATTATTATTCCTTTCTTAATTTTACTATTCAATCTTGCTTTCTTTTAAACAATTATCATTTTCTTTATTTATCTCTTCAATTGTTTTTCCGGACCTATTAATAATATTCAGGGTTATAAAACCACCAATTGATGCACCTAAATAAAATGTAAAAAATCTCCACAGTATTGCATATATTCCCAATAATTCCCTGCTGCAAACACTACTGAAAAGTGTTGCAAATAATGTTTCTGAAATCCCACTTGCTCCCGGAGTAGGCATAAATAGTACAAGAAAAGCATGTAAGAATTGAAGATTCACAATCTCTATAGGATTTTTCACACTTATACCAAGCCCTACAAGTATTATTAATGCAATTGAGTAAAAGAAAATAAATGATACAAATGTTAGAAAAAGAGATAAGATGAGATATAATTTTTTCTTTGTGAAAAAAAGTTTCAATCCCTTCAAAAACATTTCAATCTCTTTTTCAAACCAATTGATAGCATTAATTATTTTATCTGATTTTAGTATACCTTTTCCTTTTAAAAAAGCATCTAATTTATAAAGTATTCTAATTATTTTATCAGGAAAAAATATTGCAAAAATAAATAATAGTATTACAACAGTATAAACAAATAATAAATATTTAATTAGATTTTGAACAATACTTGAAGAAAACACATTTGAGTAAATCCCAAAAACAATTGGTAGTACAATCAAATAAAAGAAAACAGCAGTAACTCCCCTCATAAACAATACCAATGAACCTTCTCCATATGAAATTTTATTCTGCTTGAGTACATATAATTGTACTGGCAAACCACCTGTCTGAAAAGGAGTAACTGCAGCAAGAAAAATTCCACTAATTATTATGTCAATTCCTGTTTTTATTGAAACATCATGCCCTAATGCTTTACATATAACTTTTAGTTTCAATGCATCTAAGTAATAATAGATAATTAAAACTACAAAAGCATATAGAAAATAAATAGGTTGCATTTTTTTCAGGGATTCAAGGGTATCATCGGAAACAGTAACAATAAGAAGAATCAACATTGTTATTACTGTTATTACTAAAAATATTTTTATTCCCTTTTTTATAGTATTTGACATTATTTTAATGATCCAATGATTTCAGAAATTCTTTTTTTCTTATTATAAAACATTTTTCCTTTTTCTTTCATTGCATCAATCACCTCTTTTTTTGCCTTTTTCAGGAACTGTTTATTACTAAGTGTTTTTTCTGTTTTTTCAATCTGCATATTAATATTTTTCAATTCCTTTGAATATTCATGTAATATATCATCAATATTCTCAATATTTTTTGCCTTTATAAAAATCATACCTTCATTAAAGATTGAAGGGATTGCCTTTTCAGGTTTTTCTTTAATAAAATGTATTGATTCACATTTACATAATACTTTAATCAATTCACCTTGTTTCTCAATAAAATCAGATCTCTTATTAACAAGGATATCTATCTTTTTAAAACCGGTATCCGCAATTAAGTTTCTAATTGCAGTAATAGCAGATTTGAATGTATTAATTTCATTATCAATATTATGTAATTTTAATCCTGTTTTGCTGATTATGGTTTCATGAATAAGTTTTTTATTTCCAAATAATTCATTGATTTCTTCAGAAATAAATGGCATTATAGGATTAAGAATAGATACAAAACGATTTATTATAAATAAAGCAATCTCAAATCCAGTTTTTCTGGTTTTTATAATTTCTAAATACCAATCACAAAAATCATGCCAGAAAAACTCATATAAATCATTAGCATAATCATAAAATCTATATTTTGAAAGATTACTTTCCGTGTTTTCAATTATTTCATCAAGACGCTTTAAAATCCATACATCAAATATATCCTCAGGTTTAACATTTTCAGGTATTTCTACTTTATCAGTTTTCATTACAATAAACCGTACTGCATTCCAGATTTTATTTGCAAAGTTTCTTCCTAATTCAAATGTTGATTTAGTAATATTGGGATCCTTTCCCTGACCGGATAGGTAAATCAATGAAAACCGTAAAGCATCAACACCATATTTTTGGCTTATTTCAAGTGGATCAATACCATTACCCAATGATTTTGACATTTTTCTACCTTTTTCATCCCTTACTGTTCCATGAATATAAATATCCTTAAAAGGTAATTCTCCCGTAAAATGTAAACCTGCAATAATCATTCTGGCAATCCAGAAGAATAATATTTCAGATGCGGAAACAATAACATTTGTTGGATAATAATATTTAAATTCTTCCGTATTGTTAAGCCAGCCAAGGGTTGAAAATGGCCAAAGCCATGATGAAAACCATGTATCAAGAACATTATTATCCTGTTCTATTTGAGATGAATTACACTTCGGACACTTTCCAGGATCTTTAACACTAACAAATTCATTATTACACTTATTACAGTAATAAACAGGAATCCTGTGTCCCCACCATAATTGTCTTGAAATACACCAATCATTAATATTTTTTAACCAATGATCATATACGCCTTTCCACCTTGATGGGTAAAAAGATAAATCACCATTTAAAGATGCTTCAAGTGCCGGCTTTGCTAAATCCTTCATTTTCACAAACCATTGCTCTGAAAGATACGGTTCTATTGTTGTTTTACATCTATAGCAGATTCCAACAGAATTTTCATGATCATCAATTTTCTCAATAAGTCCGCTTTTCTCTAAATCATCAACAATTTTCTTTCTTGCATCTTCTCTTGATAATCCCTGATACTGTTTTCCATTTTCATTAATAATTGCACTATTATCCATTATTAGTATTTCTTCAAGATTATGTCTTTTGCCAATTTCAAAATCATTAGGATCATGTGCCGGAGTAACCTTAACAAAACCTGTTCCAAATTCCATATCAACATATTTATCTGCAATTATTGGAATTTCTCTCTTTAATAAAGGTAAAACAACCGTTTTTCCAACCAAATGCTTTTTCTCCTCATCATTCGGATTAACAGCTATGGCAGTATCTCCAAGCATTGTTTCTGGTCTTGTTGTTGCAACAGTTATATATTCCTTATAATCCTTAATTGGATACTTTATATAATACAATTTTCCTCTGCGTGGCTCATACTCAACCTCTTCATCGGAAATTGCAGTATGACATCTTGGACACCAATTCACAATATATGTGCCTTTATAGATATATCCCTCATCATATAATTTTTTGAAAACAGTTGAGATTGTTTCAGATAAATCATTATCCAAAGTAAATTTCTTTCTATCCCAATCACAGGATGCTCCAATCCCTTCAAGTTGCTTCAAAATTATATCTTTTCTATTTTCAACATATTCCCATACATTTCGGATAAATTCATCCCTTCCCATAGAATTTTTATCTTTGCCTTCAGCAGCAAGTTTTTTTTCTACAATAACCTGAGTAGCAATTCCGGCATGATCAGTTCCAGGCAGCCATTCTGCATTCATACCAGTATTTCTATAATATCTTACAAGAATATCCTGAACCGTGTTATTAAGTGCATGTCCCAAATGAAGAATATCGGTAACATTAGGAGGCGGAATAACCATTGAATAAACATCTCTATTGTCAGGGATTGAATGATATACATTTTCATCTCTCCACCTTTTCACCCATTTATTCTGTGAAGATACAAAGTCATAATGTTTATCCACTAAATGCACTCCTCAATATATTGTTAATGATATATAATATTATATTTTTGGGAAATTTACAAGCATTTTTTTACAAAAATTATTAATATAATAATTAATGCTTGACTTATTATAAATCTTTTCTATAATAAAGTTAATTATAAAGGAGGTTTTAATGAAAAAAACCAGAATATTGCTTTTTGCAATAATTGTTATTTTTGCACTTACATCATGCTTCCTGTTCCCACAGGATATTGATCCAAATGATACGCAGGAATTTCTTGATGGATTTGAAGAAAACGGTGGTATTGAATTTGAAGGAGAGAACACAGATCTTGCTATGGCTGCTGCAGGGGATTTCTACGGAAAGGGCGGAACTGCTGCAAATTATCTATTACCATTCGGATTTATGAATTTAGATGGCAATACAGATACAAAACTTCTATTTCCATTTGCTTATGGCACATACGAAGTCAATAATGCAACAGATAGTTTTGAACTTGTTGATGCTGCAACACCTGCAAATGGTTATTTATTCAAATGGTCTTTTGTTGATACATCTACAGATTTGGAACATGATATTGAATTACTCTTTGATTCATTAACATACTATTCAGGTGATCCTGATGAAGAAACTCCTACGCGTTTATATATCTGTATGAACATTGATAATATTAATATTATGTTTGTTAATTATCACGCGGAATACACAACAGAAGATGGGGAATTTTTACCAACGGAACTTGAACTAACATGGGGCATACATGAGGAATGTAATATCACTATTGGATTTGACTGCCATTATGAGGATGATGAGTATGGTGACCTTATCCCTGTTATTGATGAAGCAAATATGCGTCTTGAGGATGAAATTGAAGATGAATGGGTAGAATATACAGTTGCAACAACAGGTGATGAAACAGCAAATATTGTTATTGAAGACAGTGATGGATGGAAGATTGATGTTGATACAGAAGAACCCGAAACTGTTATTGGCGAATATCAGGGAAATCCTGACTATGAATATGAAAAAATTGCATTTGCCGGTGAATTAACACAAAACGGTAATCATGCAGCAGATCTTGAGGGTGAAATATGGGCACCTGAAAGTCTTATAGACACTGATTATCAATCTTATATGATAGCAACTTTCCCAGACGGTACAGAGTACGATTTAGATATTAATATAATGTTACCAAACGCTAAGTAATAATTCTCTCAGGGGAGCTTAATGCTCCCCTTCTTTAAAAAAATATGAAACGAAACCTTGTTCCTAAATTTATTCAGGATAATATTAACAATAGTAATGGAACAATAAATGCTTATATAATTTCATGTGATATTTGTAATTTTACCCCACTTTTAGAAAAACTATTAAAGAAAGGAAAACCCGGTGCCGAATATACCGGAAAACTTCTTAATGAAACATTTGGTGCTATTACTGATATAGTTTATTTGAATAATGGATTTATCACAAATTTTGCAGGTGATGCATATACGGCTATTTTTCCTGAATGCAAGAATATTAATACTATTTTAAATATATGCCAGGCAATGTTGAATGTTTTTAATGATTCCAATAAAAAACATAATGAAAAGATTCTCACAGTTCGTATGGGACTTGCATATGGACCAATTGAATGGGGAATATTGAAAGGCAGTAAATCTGCTTATTTTTTTAAAGGAATGGGAATAAATGATGCAGTTTTAACTCAGCAAAATGCAAAACATGATTCAATCTGCATTAATCATTCTTTGATGAAAATTGTTAAAAAAGCAAAAATAGAATTGATTAAACATAATTCTATTTATGTATTAAAAAATTCATTACAAAAAATTGAATCTCTAAATTGTAATGTAAAGACAAGTAGTATTTCAAAGAAATTTAATAACCAATTCTTTCCCGAAATATTAAATGATTTAAGTGCAAGCGGAGAATTTAGAAAAATTGTTCCACTATTCTTTAATTTTTCACTTGATTTACCTTCTGATAAAGTTAAAGAACTTGTTGAAAGAATCACTTATTATTGCAATGAAATGAATGGTTATTTTAATAAAATTGATTTTACTGATAAAGGTGGAATAATTCTTGTTATTTTCGGAGCACCTTTTGCATCCGAAAATATGATTGAGAATGCTCTTCTTTTAGCTATTAAAATAAATGAAGAATTTCCTGATTTCAATATTACTTCCGGACTTGATTATGGCATAACATATACAGGATTTATTGGAAGTAAATACTGGCAGGAATATACTGTTTTGGGTGATATTGTTAATACTGCTGCAAGAATTGCATGCTTAAAATCAAAAAGCATTAATGTAACTAATCGAATTAAAGATGAAACATCTTCATATGAATTTAAGTTTGAGAATAAACTCAAATTAAAAGGTAAAAATAAATCAATAGATATTCATAGTATTATTTCTCAAAAAAGTAAGGAATTGGAATACTTTTCCCCATTTGTATCAAGAGACAATGAACAAAATAGGGTTTTAAGTATTTTGAAAAATTCAATGAAAAAAGGGAAAACCGCTGTCATTTATATTGAAGGTGAAAGTGGAATTGGAAAAACACGATTAATATATCATGTGTTAAAAAAATCCGGTATTAAATTACATTATGGACAAAGCGATTCTGTTCTTCTTGAACCACTTTTCCCAATAAAACAGATATTTGCTTCAATCATTGGATTTAATCAATATGATAAGCGAGAAAAGAAAATAAGTATTATTGATAAATACATTATAAAGTATTTCCCTGAAAAATCGGAAACATTTTTATCATATACTCACAATTTGTTTGCCATTTCCGATGAAAATATTCTCAGGCACATATCAGCAAAAGAAATTCAGGAAACTACATTCTATATTTTAAGAGAAATAATTACTGAATCTGCAAAAAGAACACCCTTTGTTCTTATTTTTGATGATATGATGTGGACTGACGAGGATTCAATTGAATTTGTTAATTACGCTTTTCAGGACAATATTCCAGGAATTGGTATTATAACTATATTTAGAGAAGAAAATAAAATCATAAAAAAATTAAATCTCAAACATAATAAAATTAATCTTACAAACTTCTCTTATGAAGGAGTAAAAGAATTTATTAAAGCATTTTTCAATAAAAAACCATCTGAATCATTATTAAAACTTCTATGGGATAAATCTGAAGGAAATCCATTATTTTTAGAACAAATTACAATTCATCTTACCAATAATAAACTTCTCCATGAAAGTGGAAAAGAAATCACACTATTAGAAAAGGAATATGATTTACCTTCAAATATTGATAGACTAATTGTTTCAAGGCTTGACTCCTTATCTGCCATAACAAGAGAAGGAATCAAAAAAGCATCGGTTTTTGGAAAGGAATTTGAAATACTATTATTGCAACTTCTCATTGGTAAGAAAACTAAAAAGGTTTTATCAGAAGGAGAAAAAAATAAAATCATTTCAGTAATATCAAAAAATCTGGGCATTTTTCGCCATACTTTGCTTTATGAGATTGCATATAAAATGCAATTTGAAAATGAATTAAAAAAATTGCATAAAAAAATCGCTAATATTTATGAACAATATTACCATGATGATTTGACTCCATATTACGAAATTCTATATTATCATTATAAAAACGCAGGCATAAAAAAGAAAACATTGTATTATCTTGAACTTGCAATTAACAGATATATAGGTAATTATTCAAATGATATTGCTATTAAATTAATTAATGAATTTTTATCAATGAAAATATCTATTAAAAATAGGATTAAGGCATTAATAAAATTGGGTAATATACACATGCATACAGCAGAATATAAAAAAGCAATTAAAAATTTAAAGCTGGCAATAAAAGAAAATACTATTGATAAAACGCTAAATGCTGAAGCATACAAAGGATTAGGAGAAATCAATTGCTCACTTGGTAAATATTCGCTTGCATTGAAAAACTATAATAATGCCTTTACAGTATTTAAAGAAAAGAAAATAATGTCAGGAATGAGCAAGGTTCACGAATTAAAGGGACTTGTTTACTATTATAAAGGTGATTATGATATTGCATACACAGAATTTAATAATGCTCTGAAATATGTTGATAAGGATAAAAAATTAAAGAATTCTATTTATTCAAATATAGGACTTGTATTATATAGACAAGGTGAAAATGACAAGGCAATGAAATACTACAAAAGAGCATTGAAGGATGCAGAAAAAAGTAATGATCTCAATTCTCAATCAAAATTGCATCTACGAATTGCTTTAATATTTAGCAATAAAGATAATATGGAAAAAAGTTTACACCATAATAATATTTCGCTTCGCCTTAATAGAAAAATTGGTAATAGAAGAGATGAAGCAATTGTATTAGGTAATATGGGACAAGCATACAGTGTTATGGGCAATAAAGAAAAAACGCTTGATTTTTATTTCAAGGCACTTGAAATTGATAAGGATATTAATAATCTTGAGAATGAAACAATTGTTCTTGGAAATATAGCAAATTTTTATGCAATAGAAAATCAATATTCAAAATCATTAAAATTTTACAAGGAAGCATTGAAAATTGATATTCAAATTGGAAATAAATGGTCAGAGGCAATTGATCTTGGTAATATGGCTGAACTTTATAAATTGCAGAAGAAAAATAAGGAAGCTGATAAATATTTTGCTAAATGTATACGCATTATAAGAAGGATGAAAGCAATATATCCACTTTCACATTTTTTATCCAAAAGAGCAGAACTTAAATTAATAATGGAAGATAAGCAGGCAGCAATAAGATTTGCTAAAGAAGCAAAATCCATAGCAAAACAGATTGAAAAACAAAATTTATGTGATGTCTGCGACAAAATTCTATCTGATGCATACAAATCTTAATTATAATTTGATAAGGGGTCTTTATGATTAAAAGAATTTTTTTATTAATTCTTATTTTAATAATTGTCAGACTTGAAGTTTATGCAAATAATGCTTTTGGAGCAGGAATATATGCCGGCAGCCCAACAGGTATTAAAATGAAAATGAATTTGAATAAAACTAATTCTCTTAGTTCTGTCATTGCATGGGATATAATTCAAAAGCAAATATATGTAAGCGTGGATTACTCATACAATTTTGTTTATATTGTTAAAGGTAAAAACACTACATTACCTTTTTTCCTCTATACAGGACCAGGCGTAAGAGTAATGGCATCCAAGAATACCAGAGTAGGAATTAAATTTACAGGTGGTGTCGGATTCAAGTTTAATGATATTCCATTGGAACTATTCTTAGAGGTATCCCCGATTTTAGATGTATTACCTGCTACTGAGTTTGATCTTAATGCAGGGATTGGCTTTATTCTATATTTTCTATAAGGAGTTACGATTATGAATAGTTCAGAAAAGAAGGATTGTCCATGCACATATTCCGGCTGTTCAAGACATGGAAAATGTTCTGAGTGTATATCATATCATAATAATATGGGAGAATTCCCCGCTTGTTTTTTTTCAAAAGAAGCAGAAAAAACATATGATAGAAGTTTTAAGAAATTATTAGAGGACAGAAATCATTGAAATATATTGAACATTACGAAATTGATAATAAGAACATGGATTATGATTCTCTGTCTCCTAATGAAAAAGGAAAAATGGTTTTTAGATTTAATCTAATTAAAAAAATGATTGGAAAAAACTCCGGTAAAATTTTGGATATTGGCAGTGCAAATGGATTTATAAGTAATTTTTTTAATAGTGATTTTATATCACTTGATATTTCGCAAATTAACAATACACACTCTTCTATCAAAATTGAAGGAGATGCACTTTGTTTACCTTTTAAGAATAATTCTTTCAATGCAGTAATCATTTCAGAAACACTTGAACATATTGTTAACCCAGAACAAACAATTAATGAAATAAAAAGAATATTAACTCCCAAGGGATTACTTATACTTTCAATCCCTTTTAATGAAAAAATATCAGAAACATTATGTATTCATTGCAACAATTTAACTCCTGTTAATGCTCATCTTCATTCATTCAATCTTAAATCTATAAGTGATCTATTAAGCAAATCAGGATTATCCATTAGTAAATATAATCTTTATGAAAATAAGGTACTTGAAATATTACATTTCTATTCTTTATATAATAAAATACCTTTTTCTATTCTTAATGCTTTTGATTCTATTGCTAAGGTTTGTATTAATAAGTATAATAAACTTATTGTAAAAGTTATAAAGGGCCAGTAGCTCAGTTGGGAGAGCGCATCCTTCGCAAGGATGAGATCAGCGGTTCAATTCCGCTCTGGTCCACATCGGAGGACTAATGATCAGAAAAATTGCTATTCTTACAGGTGGTGGTGATTGCCCAGGTCTTAATGCTGTTATAAGAGGCATTGTAAAATCTGGAATTATACATTATGGATGGGAAATGTTTGGTGTAAAAGATGGTTTTGATGGTCTTATTGAAGGAGATAATCATGTTTTTAAAATGGATCTTAAAACAATAAGAGGAATACTCCCTAAGGGTGGAACAATATTAGGAACATCCAATAGAGGAAATCCTTTTAAGTATCCCATTAAAACCGAACATGGTATTGAACTTACAGATGTTTCAGATAAAATTCTTTCTACATTACTTAGAAATCAAATTGATGGACTTGTTGTAATAGGCGGAGATGGAACACTTAATATTGCAAATACATTGTATCAGAAAGGAACTAATATTGTAGGAGTTCCTAAAACAATAGATAATGATATTTCCGCAACTGATTATACATTCGGCTTTCAAACCGCTATTGATACGGCAACAGATGCTATTGACAAACTTCACTCAACTGCTGAATCGCATCACAGAATTATGATAGTAGAGGTTATGGGAAGAGACGCAGGATGGATTGCATTAAATTCAGGAATTGCAGGAGGAGCAGATATTATCCTTATTCCTGAAATCCCGTTCACTTATGAATCAATAATCAAAAAAATAAATTTAAGACAAAGTAGAGGCAGCGCTTTTTCAATTATAGTTGTTTCAGAAGGTGCATTTTCAAAAGGGAAAAACACTGTTGTTGTAAACAATGAACCAGAGAAAGGAGATCTGCCACGGCTGGGCGGTATAGGATATTCCATTGAAAGGAAACTTAACGAAATAACGAATTTTGAAGTGAGAACAACAGTTTTGGGTCATATTCAAAGGGGAGGAATAACAAGTGCCTTTGATAGGATTCTTAGTTCAAGATTTGGAGTTGAAGCAGCAAATTTAATAGCTCAGAAAAAATTTGGTTATATGGTTAGTTTAAAAGGAACAATAATTACAGGCGTTCCTATTGAAGAGGCAATTGGAAAAAAGAAATATGTTAATCCAAATGGTCAACTTGTGGAAACAGCAAGACGACTTAGCATTTCCTTGGGGGATGAGTGAACATATTATATATTACACCTTTTCCACTTGAAAAATCATCAAGTGGTATTTATTTAGAAGAATTATCACGATATTTTTCATTTCACGGTCACAATGTATTAACAATAAACATTGATAATGAAAGAAAGAAGTATGATAGACCATATAAAGTTATTACAATTCCCTTTTCCAAACCATATCTTGACATTGAATTCCCATGTTTTACAACACATCCTAATACTTCAAATAAATTCTATTCAATGACAGATACTCAAATTCATATATATGAGAATTATCTAAAAAAAGCATTCCAAAAAATTATTGAAGTATTTAAACCTGATATAATTCATACACAATATTTATGGATAAATTCTGCTATTATTTGTGAAATTACTGATAAACCTATTATTGTTACTTCTTTTGGTAATGAAATTCAAACATCTGAAAAAAATGTCCGATATAAAAAATATGTCAAAAATGCAGTAGAAAACTCATCCTTTATTATTGCTCCTTCAAAACAAATAGAAAAAGAACTGCGAGATGCATTTGGATTAGATAGCATTAAATTGAAATTGATCTATAAAGGTTATAATGACGATATTTTCAAATTTATTGAGGATAAACAGCAAATGTATAAGGATTACTTTTCTATACACAAACAATGCAAAAAAATTGTTCTTTATCATGACAATTTATCACATATTAAGGGTATTGATATTTTTATGAAAGCAGCAAATAAAATTCTTGAAAGCAGAAATGATATATGTTTTATTGTTATTGGAAAAGGTGAATATAGTGAAGAAGTAAAAAAACTTGCAATCAAATACAGTAAGAATTTTCTCTATTTCCCGGCAATGACTACTGAGGAACAACCACTAATAAATCATATCTCTGATTTACATGTGATGCCTGTCAGATATGAGAAATTCGGAATCAAAGCACTTGAATCATTAGCTATGGGCACACCTGTACTCACTTCAAATATAGGAGAACTGGCTTATTTCATTAATGATAATAATGGAAGAAAACTATCAGATACAAATGAAGATTTTTTCACAAAGAATATAAATGAAATGCTTAATAATGACTTTAAAAAAAATGTTTCACTCTTCTGTTATCAATATGCTCAGAGAAATTATTCTAAAAGCGCAGGACTAAAACTTATAAGTAAATTGTATGATTATGCACTCAGTGATGAATGAAAGGAGGTTTAAATGGAAATTAAAAGAAAAGTGATTTGTGGCAATGAGAATAAGGGAGATATTAGAATAACTATAGAACCTGTAAAACAGGGTCTTGAAATCAATATTTCATCAACTCATGGTAAATTGTTTTATACACAAATTGCTGAAACAGTTAATAATACAATCAATAAATGTGGTATAATAAATGCAAAAATCAATATACTTGATAATGGCGCAATGGATTTTGTAGTAAAGGCAAGAATGGAAAGTGCTATTATGAAGGCTTCCCGTGAAATGGAAAAAAAATACTACTTTGACAAACCATATATTAAATATAAATTAAGAAGAACACAACTTTATATTCCCGGAAACAATCCTTATTTTATGAAAAACATTCCAAATTTAAAAGCCGATGGAATCATTCTTGATCTTGAGGATTCTGTCCCTCTTGAAGAAAAGGAAAGCGCAAGAACACTTGTTAAGCATGCCTTAAAAAAAATTAATTTTGGTAAAGCAGAAAAAATGGTCAAAATTAATACCCTTGATATTTGTGGAGTTGAAGATATTGAAGAAATAATTGAATCCAAACCTGATATTTTATTGATACCTAAATGCGAAACTGAGTATGATGTAAAAAAGGTACTTGAACATGTAGAAAGTGGAGAAAAGAAATATCAGTTAAAACCAAATCAAATTAAATTAGTTCCAATAATTGAAACAGCAAAGGGTGTTGAGAATTCATATAGTATTGCAACAGCAACAAATAGAGTAATAATGTTGGCTTTTGGAGCAGAAAATTATACGGCATCAATGGGAATCAAAAAAACTGATTTTGAGAATGAACTTGAATATGCTAGAAAGGTTATTGTTAATACCGCTAAGAGCATTGGGATTCAAGCCTCTGACACAGTATATTCTAATATTAATGATATTGATGGATTAAGAAAAAGCACTGAAAAAATCAGAGCAATGGGATTTGATGGGAAATGTGTAATACATCCTTCTCAAATAGATATCATTCATAATGTATTCATGCCTAATGAAAAGGAAATTGAGAATTCAAAAGAAATCATTGAGATTTACAATAAATCCAAGGATCAGGGTTCAGGCATAATGAAGTATAAGGGGAAAATGATTAATATGCCTGTTGTAATAAGAGCAATGAGAGTATTAGAAATATCTAAAACAATACCTCAGCAAAGAGAAAACAATGATTAAATCTGAATTAAAAAAGAGATATAATAATCATTGATACTATTAAGGAGATTTAAGAATGAAAATTTTAGCAATTAATCCCGGCGCAACATCAACAAAAATGGGACTTTATGATAATGATAAGGAAATTTTTTCACAAAGTATTCAACATTACAAGGAAGATATTCATAGATTTGAAAAAACATCCGATCAGCTGCATATGCGTATTGAACTTATTAAAAGCTTTTTAATTGAAAAAGACATTAACATTGAAGATATTGATATTTTTGTTGCAAGAGGAGGTCCTTTTAAAGCAATGAAATCCGGCACTTATATGATTAATAAACAAATGATTAAAGATGTCTTAGATGGCAATGTTCTTGCAGACCATGTGTCTAATCTTGGTTGCCTGATTGCAAATCATTTAGGAGGAAATAAACCTAAATATATTGTTGATCCTGTATCTGTTGACGAGTTTGAAGATATTGCAAGAATTTCCGGACTCAATCTTATTGAACGCAAATCACTTTCACATGCATTAAATATGAAAATGGTTGCAAAAAGATGGGCAAAGAAAAATCATTTAAATTATAATGAAATCAATCTTATTATTGCTCATCTTGGAACCGGAATTTCTGTATCGGCACACAAAAAAGGTAAAATGATTGATATAAATAATGCTAATGATGAAGGACCCTTTTCTCCACAAAGAGCAGCAGGATTACCCACAACACAGCTCATAAAATTGTGTTATTCAAATAAGTATTCATCACAGGAAATGAAGAAAATGCTCACAAAAAAGGGTGGCATGTATTCATACTTAGGTACAGATTCTGTTCCTGAAGCAATTGAAAAAATGCTATCAGGAGATAAATATGCTAAATTGATTTTAAGCGCAATGATGTATCAGGTCTCCAAATATATTGGTGCAATGGCATGTGTTCTTAATGGTAAGGTTAAATCAATAATCATCACAGGTGGAATTGCCTATAATAAAGTACTAAATGATATGATTAGGGAGAAAACAAATTTTATTGCTCCTATTTCCATATATCCCGGCGAGGATGAGATATATGCCCTTGTAATGGGAGTACTTCGTGTATTAAACAATGAAGAAAAGGTTATGGATTATTAATGAAAAAAATATTTATTCCACTTATTATTTTATTTTCTTTTTCAATAATAGCAGCACTTGATGCTCCAATACCAGATGATTACCCATCTTCACAGCCATCTGCAAGAATAAAAGGATTAGCTGATGCCGGTACTGCAATAGCAAATAATCCTTCTGCTGCTTTCTGGAATCCTGCTGCTGCTGCAACTATTTTTGGAGGAGTACTGCATATCTCTTTTGCAAATGAAAATAATGCTGTTATCAGTGAATTCCTTAATAATAATCCTTCCATTTTAGGTAAACATGTTTCCTATGTTTCTTTTATGACTGCTCAGGGAGGAATATCCTATCACCCACTATATTCTGTTTCTTATAGTGATAAATACTTTTCAGAAGAAGAAATAATTCGTGACTTGGATATTCAGCTTGATGAATATATTATTACAATGACTACATACACAGGTTCAGATGAAGTTTATACTGTTCCTATTTTATTAGGATTCAATGTAAAGTACCTTAATGGTAGATTTGCCGAAACAAAACTTTATTTAGATGATACAGATACCTCATTAATAGATAGTGCATTTTCAGATATTTCTTCCGGGCATGGATATGGTCTTGATATAGGTCTTTTATATTCAAGTAATAATTTTTTTATGGGAATTTCTGTTAAAGATATTATTACTCATATATATTGGTCCGGAGATACAAAGAATAATGAAACTATTTCATATAATAAGCAAATTATACCAATGTCAGCATCTATGGGTATTTCATATTATGCATTCAATTCACTTCTTCTTGTACTTGATATTGACAGAATAATCCAATTAGATAAGCCATTTATTTATAAGACAGGAATTGAATATACATTTAGAAGGGACTTTTCCAAAGACGCACTGTTAGCAGGACTTTTCACCGGTTCTCCATCAATTAGAGGAGGTGCGCAAATGAAGGATTTCTATGGACTTGAAGTAATTCATTTTTCATTAGGGCTTGGATACAGTGTTGATGATTATAGAATTGATTTTGCATTTTCAGGAAAACTTGAACAATATATGCAAGGTGGCTTGACATATCAAATCAGTGCAAATTTTCCC
>CBDUZN010000016.1:0-17246 GCA_965371715.1 uncultured bacterium
GGTTTTATTCTCTTTTTCATGCTCCCATACACCCTCTTCCTGTCCTGATTCCTCAATTAATTTATCAAGATTCATTCCCGGGTTCAATTTTAATCCATAACTTGGACAAAGCTCCACAACCTCTACAAGAGAAAACCCTTTTGAATCTATTGCATCTTTTAATTCCTCCGAAAAATCTCCTTTTGCAATAATTCTTCTAACATAATTCACATTTAATGAACGGACAAGTTTACATACATCATAATTTGGTATTTCATTATCATTTTTTATTGTTGTTGTATTAAAATTACAAGGGGTAAATCCACTTGATTGCCCTCCTGTCATTCCATATAGCATATTATTATGAATAATAACAGTCATATCCAAATTTAATCTTGCTGCTTCCAAAATATGCTGTAAACCAATTGTTGCTCCACCATCCCCAATAAATATAATTATTTTTTTCTTGGGATCTGATAATCCAAAAGATATACCTGCTCCAAGAGCAGCGGATCTTCCATGTAATCCATGTACCGTATGGGTGTTTGAAAAACGATCCAACATACCCTGACAACCAATATCAGTTACAAGAATTGTATCAAGTATATTAATTCCCAATTTCTCAAATGCTGTTTCTGTATTTTTTGCAATAAGATGATGACCACAGCCCTTACAGTAAGGTAATTTATGTGTATTTAACATTTTATTATTCATATTCTATTTACCTCCTCAACAATCTGCCTTGCATTTATCATTTTTCCAATTGAATTAATATTAATAATATTTTTAGGCATTCTTTCTCCATATAGTATTTTACTATATTGACCATCCAGATTTTCTTCTGCAATTATTATATGTTTATATTTATCCAAAATTTCATAATATTTTGGTAACACCGGTAATATGGTTTTTATAATTAACATTGAAACCTTTACGCCTTTTTCTCTTAATTTTAGAGTTGCTTCTCTTGCAGCAATAGAACTAATTCCAAAGGATAGAATGATTTTTTCTGCATTTTCTTCTTCATCTAATTCATAATAGGCAAAATCAGATAAATTATCTTTTATTTTACTTTGAAGGCGTGCAGTATTTGCCATTGCTTCCTTTGTTGAATGTTGAAGTAATCCCAATTCATTATGAGTAGATGCATTAAATCTTACTTGGTGCTTATTGTTTCCTACCGGTAAAAATGAAGGAACCCCATTCTCTAATGGTTTATATGGTTGATAAGAATCCTCTTTATTATAATGATTTCGTTGTATTTTCTCTATTTCCGGTAAACTATTAATATCAAAGCTGCGAGAGGTCATTACCATTTCTTTTGATGTTAAAAGAATTACAGGGGTTCTTAATTTAATTGCCATAGAAGCAGCTTGCTTTGATACATTCCAACAATCATTAAAATCCGATAAACAAAGAGTGGGAACCGGATAACCACCAGATATTAATCCGTGAAGAAACTTTATATCTCCCTGTGCACCGCATGTAGCGGTTCCTGTTGATGGTCCAAGCCTTTGAACCAAAATAATTACCATTGGAAGTTCCATCATATATGCCATATTTATTGATTCTACCATTAAGGCAAGTCCGGGAAAGGATGTTGCAGTAACAGGCAATCTGCCTGCTACAGAAAAGCCTGACATCCATTGTAGCGTGGTTATCTCATCCTGTGCCGGTAATGCAAATGGAAATCTTTGCATTGCATAATAATACAGATGATTTGCAGGAGTAATTGGATAGCCAATAAATACATCCGATCCTGCTTTTGCCAATGCTTCTATTATTAATAATGATCCATTTGTTAATATTATTTTTTCATTTGTTTGTGTCATTTATACCTCTTTTTTAAGAAGTTTGTTTATTTCTTTTTTGATTAAATTTTTCCCAAATATTGCCTATTATTATAAACAAAATAGCTGCTCCAACTGCTCCGTATGTTTTATCAATAAAGAACCATTTCATTTGATTGCCTAACATACATACAAAAATACTTATGGTGCCGCCAATAAAAGCAAGATTGACACTTGTCTTTGAAATCCATCTCTTTTTATAAATACCAAGAATTATTACAATTGCTCCAACTGCTCTTATTGCATATGATACATAGGCAATGTCCAAAACGCCACCTTTGATAAATAAAGCTAATGGTATTGTAATAAGATTAACTAGTAATACCATTTTTTTTGCAGTTGATAATATTTTCTTATCATCCGCTTTTGTATTCCACAGCTTTTGATAAATATCTTTTGTTGCAATTGTTACTACTGCAAAATTCACTGGTCCCACTGTTGATAAAATTGCTGCAAGAATACCAGCTAAGGCAATTCCTCCAAGAATAGGATGAATAAAACTTGAAGATGTAAGTAATGTTGGTAAAACCATTTTTGGATTAATTGAAGTAGTATCAAAAAACATTCCTGTTTTTGCTATTAAACCAAGAATCCCCACCATAATACCGAATGGTGCAATAATTAAACTTGACAGTATTGCTGCTCGTTTAGCTGTTAATGGATTTTTTGCGGCAAATATTGGTTGAATACTTGCCTGCCCCGCCATTCCTCCCAAAACTCCACCAAGCAGCAAACTAAAAGCATAGCCAATACCTCCACTAAATGGATTATATAAATTTGTCGGGGAACCTAATGCAACCAAATTTGTTTGTAGAGACGAAAATCCACCAACCTTGTTTAGTCCAATTATTAAGGCAATTCCTATTCCAGTAAACATTGTGATAACATGAATAATGCCTGTTATTGCAAGTGCATACATTCCTCCTATATAGGTATAAAGTGTAATAATCACGGAAGAAATAAGAATAGAAGCTATCCAACTAATACCAAATAGGGGAGCAATTACACTTGCACATGTCTGTAATTGTATATAGGCAAGAGTTATATATGCAATAAGAAAACAAATGGCAGAAATGGTGCGTGCTTTACCCCCAAAAAGGGTTTCAAGCATTTCGCTTACTGTATGAACATTTTTCTTTCTATAATGGGATGCTACTGTAAAACCTATAATAATCATTCCTATTGCAGTAGCAATATTATAAAGAATTGGTTGTAATGTTCCCGTTGTAAAAGCCTTTTCACTTACACCAATTGTACTCATTCCACCCAACCATTCCGCTGACACAACAACTGCACAAACCATAATACCAAGATTTCTGCCTGCAACAAGAAAATCCGCAGCAGAGCGACTTGCGAATTTTTTGGTAATCATAGATATTAAAATTACAAAAATAAAATATACTGAAACAATAAGGATATAAGTATTCATTTTAACTCCTCTATCATTTTATTTTCTTCAATTTTCATATTTTGGTATTATAAAGAATGTTAATGTTGTGTCAACCTGTCATATGTGAAATAAAGAAAAGGGATTAAGAATAAGAAATGGTAGAAACATAAGTAGTGATGTTTTGGATATCTTTGTTTCTATTAAAATTGGCTTTTTATATTTTTTAAGGTAAAGATGACAAGAATTTATTTGCACTTACAAGAATACATTTGTTTTTTGTTCTATAAATATTTCTCTTATTTGTTAATTGAATTCCATGAATATTAAATATTTCACTAAACTTTACTAATGATTTACTGAAATTATCATCATTGCTTTTTGCTTCTATTAACAGGAAGGGGACATTGTCTTTAAGTATTATAAAATCTACCTCCTCACCTAATTTGTTTTTAACATATCTTAACTCAAAATCATCAACTCCTAAATCATTCAAATTGCTTATTAGTCTTAATAATTCAAGGGCAATCATGTTTTCAAATTTAGCTCCTGAATTTTTTATAATTCCATAATCATACATATAATATTTCTTTTCTTTTAAAAGTGCTTTTGAAATCTTCGTATATGGCATAATACTAAATATTAGAAAAAATGATGATAAATGAAATAGCCAATTTTTTATTGTGTTTGGTGAGACTTCAAGCATTTTAGCACATGAAAGATTTGAAAGATTTGAAGATACATTTTCAGGAATATATAAAAACAGTGTTTCCAATTTAATTATATTCATTATATTGCTGGCATCTCTTATGTCTTGCCTTATTAACTGTGTTTTATAATCTTTTTTCCATCTTCTATAAAATCTTTTATTGTTTCTCAAAAATGGCTCCGGAAAAGGAGATATCTCTAACAAAAGATTCATTAATTTAAACGATTCTTTATTTGTATTATAATCAATAAAATTCATAGGATTAGATAAGAATTCCTCTGCTTTTCTTCTTTTACAAAACTCATTCAATGTAAATGGAAAAATATACAAATTGTTTTTTCTTCCGGTAAGTGCATCTCCTCCCTTTTGATATATGTCCATTCTACCACTTCCCGTAAGGATAAAATCATATTTGGATGCATCTTTATCATAAACCCCCTTTATATATGATTTCCATTTATAGAATTTGTGTATTTCATCAAATATAATTAATGGTTTTGAGGAATCCTTTCTATTCAATTCATCATAAAAATATGGTGTCTTTAACACTTTTAATGGATATTCATCATAATTGTAATATAATGAATTTTTGTATTTTTTACTAATCTGATTTGCCAGAGTAGTTTTTCCCACTTGCCTTGGACCTATAATCAATACAGGCTTTTTGTCCTTGTTTATCTCTTTCCATACATTTAAGTAGATTGTTCTTTTCATAAATATATTTTATTGACATTCGTATAATTGTCAAGTACTTTTTTGCAGTGTGCTGCAAATTTGTTCGGTACTTTTTTGCAATCAGTGCTCAAAGAGATGGCTGTGGAAAGTGTGTAACAAGAAAATTTTTAAATAATTAAATATGATATAGAATGCCATTCTTTTATTATTTGCAATTCATCAACTTCTTATTTGTTTTCTTTATCTTTATCCTCTTGTGAAATGGTTTGTTCGATTTTTTTTGCATCTTTTGCAATATATGAATTTTTATTTTTTATAGTGTTTATACCCCATATAAGCAATCTTATCATTGATATAATAAATCCAATAATAAATAGCAAAAATATGGGCCACAAAACAATAAATAAATCACCCAAAATCATAACCAGTAACACAAATGCCATTGTTGAGATAAACACTACTGGTTTCCACAATATCTTTAATACTATTAAAAGTCCTTTTTTAAACAATCTCATTAATGATAGAATAAATAAAAATACAATTATTATTGGCAGAAAAAATAGGTGATTATAAATATAAAATACTCTATCTAATAATTGAAGAGCAATAAAAAGCAGAAGTAGAGCAATTGGCAATATTCGCGGTTTATAACAAAAAATAAAAAATGGTATTAACCGTGAAGGGAATCTACACAAAGAAAGTATTTTTGGTAAATATAAATGCCTTATCATAAATAAAATAAATAGGATTATTAATATAATAACAATTATAATTACATTTATAAGGATTCTGTTAGTATAAGTGACCCCAAGATGTAAGAATTCTCCGCTTTCAATGATTTTTTTAATAAAAATATGTTTTTCTCCCGAAAAAGGAATATTTACTCTTACCGACATAAGTCCTGCTTCGCCGGTGACAATAAATTGCTTTTCTTTTATTCCGGCACCACCCCTTTTTGATTCCTTTTTGATGCTTTTATCTATTCCCATGTCATCTGTTCTCATGGGGGGTTCATCTTCCCCGAATTCTCCGGTAACACTTTCCAGCATTTTTGTTTCTTGTGGTTTTGGCTTTATAATTATCTGCCTTTTTAGATTGCCACCAAAAGACATATATCTATAATTCTCCGGCAAGTATAAACACCATTCAAGAGAGTTTATTAATACATCCGGAACAGGTAAATCATAATTCTTTTTCCCAAATAATGAAAATTTATTTTGTTTTTCTGTATATATAATTTCCACTTCAAATGCCTGAAGTGAACCATCTCCGCTTTTTTGTGATCTGATTAATGGAATTAATATCATTCCATTATTATCTTTTGATGGTTTTTCCCTTTTATTGTTTACATATACACTCCAAATGCTTGCATGTTCGGGTAATTTAATTTTTAAAAATTGATTCCATAAATTTTGCATTGTAAATGTTAAGTGGTGAATTGTTTTTCCATTTTCCTCAAAAAGAGAAATGTATTTTGCTTTTTCAATAATTGCGCTTAATGATTTTTCCCTTTTGTATTTTTTTATGTTTATAGTAACATTATATGGATGTCTTATGTATTTAAATGCAAATAAAATGGGTTTTGAGGAAAGAGAGGTGAGATCATGTGGGATTTTCTGAAAAGCAATCTGTTCTGCTCCTTCACACTCAACCGCCTCGGCATCCACTCCGCTTTTCACTTCTCCTGCAAAATATCCTGATTCCCTTGTGGAGCCGATTACCTTAAATCCATTGAATTCTGCTACTGTAATATGTTCAGGTAATATTTTTTCTGTTTTAATTATAAAGGATTGGTTTCCTTCTATAGGATATTCAAAAACAATATCAAGAAGCTTTGTTTTTCCTTCTTCCCTTATATTCCATGTACCCCTGCCAATATTCTGTGTTTCAAGAACCTCATATTCATCCGGAATCATAAGTGATATTGAATTTATTGTATTCTGTACAATGTTCAATTTTACTTTTGTTGTTACCCTAATAGCATCTGCCTCAATTGATAAAAGATTAAATAGTTCCGAATAAATTTTCGCAGGACCCCTTTCAACCTTTTTCACTTTTTTGTTCCACTTGATATTTATATTGGTAGTTGGCGAAAGGAATGCCTTTACAATTGTGTTTTGTCCAGATGCCATTACCTCTGTTTCTTCTGCATTCAATATATTAATATCTATGCTTGTTTTGGGTATTGTTAATTGAATTTCCGTTATTGGTGTTTGTTGTATATTAAAATATATATCGGTTTTTCCACTTTCTATTGATGCATTAATAGAAAATTTTGCATTTATTGAATGTTTTCCAGTTTCCTTTGTGCTCAAATAATGCCAGCCACCTTCTGTAATAATTATTGCCGGTTTTCCATTAATTTTAATATCCTTAATTGCTAAATTATCTCTGAATAAGGGTATTTTTAAATATGATTGTTTATCTTTTTTGAATATTTCTATATTTATTAGTGCATTAAACTCCGTGCTATTACTTCTAACAGCTCCGGTATATTTGCTTTTCCTTATTAAATAATCACCTGGTGGTATAATTGTCTGTGTTTTTATTGGTATTATTTTATTAATAAGATTTTTAAATTCATCTCTTGATAAAACTACATTTCCGTTTTTGATATTATATTGCGGCTTAACATCAACACCTGTTTGTTGTAATATTGTTGTAAATTCGCTCCATGTAAGTGTAATTTCATTTGTATCAATATTAAGAATTGATTTGAATTCATTCCAATCTAAGATTATTGTGCCTTCTTCTTTTTTTATTCCACTATCACCCCATATATTAATGCTTGAAATAATCAGCAATAATATAATTAGTATATACGATGTGAAGCCAGGCCACTTTTTATTTTTCATTTCCTTCTCCCTTTGTCTTCTTTTTTAATATTGTAACCCATTCGGGTTTTATCCAGATAAGGAGAAATAGTAATATAAAAATAACAAATATAAATTTATTTAAAAACCAGAATAGAAATGCTCCGATTACACATAGTGTCATCATACCTTTTTGTGTTTTTAGCTTATTCCAAAAGTCCTTGTATTTTAATATCCATGTTTTTATTACATTGTATAGGTGTTTGATTTTTAATCTTAAAAGATAAACAATGTATAATAATAGTAGTACAAGAATAATTTTAATTACAGTGCTTACCCAGCCTTGTGTATATTGAAATTCCAGATATACATCTTCACCTTCAATAAGCGTTTTTGCAAATCTATATAATTGTCCCGTTGTTGGCATTTCTATTTTTATAAGGGATATCTCTCCACCACCAGCAATACTCTTTTTCTGTTCTTGTTGTATATTTGCATTAAAATTTATTTCTTCTTTAAGCTGTCCCAAAAAGGCGTCCTTTTCATTTAAAACACTTCTACTGAACTCACTTTTTAATAGCTGCTGTGTTCCCATTATTTCCCCTCTATCAATGTTTTGTTCAGATGATCCTTCCCAATCCTCTAGTGCTCTATTGTATCCCCCTACTTCACTATATGTGAATATACGCGTTCTTCCCAAGAATGGCTGTATTCCGCTTGCAAGTTTTTCCTTATCAAGATTACCGGAGAATTTTATAAATCTATAATCTGCTGGTAAATAGCATGACCATAACATTTTACTGACAATTGCATCAACTGTGGGAAATTGTATCTTTTTTGTACCCATAAATGAAAATTTATTTGTTTTGTAATAATATAGAATCTCAATATTGAAAGGAATAATGTTTTCATTGTCTATTTTAGAGCGAGCAAGAGGTAACATAAATATACCCTCTTCATTCTTTGCCGGGATTTCCCTTTTCCCATTTACATATAAACTCCATATTTCAGCATTTTCCGGGAGTTTAAGTTTTAAAAATTGCTTTCCCATGTTTCTTACAGTATATACAACTCTTGTTATTATTTTCCCTTCTTCCAATATTACAGACATTATTGATGCATTATCAATCACTGTATTCACAACAGGCATTTCTTCATGTTTTGTGATTTTCATATTCAATGAATATGGATGCCTTAAATATCTAAGTCCAAATATTAATGGTTTTTGTGACATATTGATAAGATCGTAGGGTAATTCCTGAATATCAATTCTATCAATGTTTTCTGTGCCTGATATCTCTGCTTCAGCAGTGCTTTTCTTTTCTGCTCCTACATATCCTGTTTCTCTAATGGCACCAATAATTTTGAATCCAGTAAATTCAATTTTGTTTTCTTTTTCTTCAAATATTTCTTCTGAAACAATTGTAAGCATTACAATTCCTTCTTTTTGTGCACCAAAAGGTATTTCGAGAATTGTTTCTTTGTTTTGTGTGTTTGTTTTCCAATCCCTTATTTCTTTATAATTTTGATCCCTTACATATAGTATGCTATAATTGCTTGGTATTTGAATTTTTATGTCTGAAATTGTATTTTGCAATATATTTAATTTAATTTTTGTTGTTATGCGCAATGCATCCTCTTCAATGGATAATAAATTCATTGTTTCTGCATAAATCTTCGCAGGAACCTTTTTCTTTTCTATTTTTACTGTTGGATGCGCCTTAAGTTGTAAATAATTAGTTGTTGCCAATACTGCATTAATAATTGTATTGTTGCCGCTTTTCGTAATATCCATTTGTTTTGCATTGCTTATTTCAACATTAATATTTTTCAGCGGAATGGTGATATTGAATAGTGTTATTGCTGTTTCCGGAATAGTAAGAGTAAGGATATCTGGTCCCTTATTCAGGGCAGATTTTACGGAAAACTCTATGTCCACTATTTGCTGTCCCGTTTTGCTTGTTGCCAATACATACCATCCGCCTTCAATCATTATAATTGCTTTTTGATTGTTTATTTTTACTTCTTTTAATGCTACGCTTTGTGGCATTAATCTTATTTTGCTATATGTGTTTTTATCATTTTCAAATATTTCCATATATAATTTTGTCTTTATTTGTGTGCTTTTTTCCTTAACCTTGCATGTATATTCTGATTTTGTTATTATATAGTCTCTTGGTGGCTTTGTGGGACTTACAATCTGCATTTTCATATTATCTAATAGTTTTTTAAATTGATCGCGCGTTAATACAACTTTTCCATTTTGCAGATTATATTCTACTTTTACTTCCTTTCCCGTTTGGGCAATAAGTTTTTTAAATTCATCCCATGTAAGAACAACCTCATCTGAATCAATTTTTAATAATTCCTTTAATTCTTCCCATGATATTCTTACCGAGCTATTTGTAATGTTTTCTTTTGGATTTTCAGCATAAAGCATATTGTTTGCTCCGGAAAAAAACATTCCCATTAGCATTACAATAATCATTGACAATACAATGTGTTTTGTTTGGCTTATTTTCATTATAACTCCCCTTTGAGTTTATTTGTTATTTTATAATTGTATTGCATTGATGTCAAGTAAATATTACATTAGAATTTTAATATTATGGTAGTGAATATTAAATTATGGGTTTACTTGTTGTTTTATTTATTTATAATGTATTTATGAAAATTATGATTTCCTCTTGTCTATTGGGTATTAATACAAGATATGACGGAAAGCTCATACCCATTAATCCCTTGCTAAAGAAATTTCTTAATAATATTATTATTCCCTTTTGTCCCGAGCAATTCGGATTATTGAAAACTCCGCGATCAAAATCCACACTTTCATCAAACTCTAAATCAATTGTGTGTGGTAATGGCTGTGTTATAAATGATAATGGTAAAAATGTTTCTTCATATTTTTTAAAAGGAGCAAAAACATCTCTTGGATTAATTCAAGATATTAAGCCTGACCTTATTATATTAAAAGAAAATAGCCCTTCCTGCGGATTGCGCTTTACCAATATAAATTGGCAAAAAAAAAGAGGTATGGGAATAACCACATACCTCATTAAAAACAATACTAATATTAAATGTATATCTTTCTAATTATTTTAATCTAAGTGGCATAATTAGATATAATGATTCTTCTCCTATCTTGTTGTTTTCGTTTTCGATAATTACTGCTGACATTTCTGTTTTTAATCTCATTTTAAGATTATCAGTTTCAATTTTTTTTACCACTTCAATAAGATAGTTATTATTAAATCCAATAACAAATGGATCTTCTTCGTTATATTCTGCTTTTATTATCTCTGTTCCTTCTCCTGTTTGTGATTGATATGCATTTATTTTTATTCTATCTTTTTCCACTTCGGCTTTTACAAGTTTTGTGTTGGGATTTGTAAAAATATTTACTCTATTTAGAATATTAAGAAACTCTTCTTTGTTTATTAGGAGTAGTTTGTTGTTATCTGTTGGTATTACTCTTTTGTAATCGGGGTATGTACCCTCAATGAGTTTTGCTGATATTTCTGTTTCTTCAATTTTAAACATTATCCTCTTTTCGTCAAATCCAATCTGAAATGATTCTTTTCCTGATATTAGTGTTTTTAAAATACTTAATGCTTTGGGGGGAATAATAACACTTTTTGTTAATTGTTTTTCAAATATATCTTTTATTGTGTAAACGGATAATCTATGACCATCTGTTCCAATAAGAGATAGTTCTTTTCCATTTGCTTCTAATAGTACTCCTGTTATGGCTATTTTTATTGCATCTTTTGATACGGCAAACAATGTATTTTCTATAGCATTAACAACTGGTAATGATTCAATTGAAAACATTTTACTTTTATCAATACCAATAATATCAACATAATCCTCTTTGTTTGTTACTGGGAGTTTGTATATTCCAGTCCCACATTCAATATGAAGTTCATTGTTGAATAATTTTAAATCAAGGATTCCTGATGGTAACCTTTTAACTAATTCTACAAGTGTTTTCGCATTGACTATGACTTCTCCTTCGGTTTCAATGTTTGCTGCCATTTCAGAATGAACAGTTATTTCAAAATCAGTTGAAGAAAACATAATCTTACCTTTTTTTGCCTCTATCATAATATTCGCTATAACCGTTATAACTGGTTTTACAGGAACAATACTTGAGACGGAAAAAAGATGTTTTTGAAATTCATTCTTATCTATTCTGAATTTCATTAATCCTCCTTTATTCAATTACTATTAATCTATATAAATAATCATAGTAGTAGTAGGGTTTGTTTATATGTTCATAACCCAAGTAAATTATAGTATAATCTAAATTAAAATCAATATTAATGTTCATAAAATGTTCATTTTTGTTAATGAGTGTTTATAAAAAAAATCATTATCCACAATAATAAAACTAATCCACATTTAATAAACCATTTATTCGTGATATATCACCAATAATATCCGGATTCTTTATTTTCAATTCTTCAATTCTGTTTACGGCATGAATAATGGTAGAATGATCTTTTTTGTTCATTTTGTCGGCAATTTCCTGAAGCGAAAGATCAGTATAATTTCTTATAAGATAAATACATATTTGTCTGGGAATAACAATAGACTTTGTTCGTTTTTTACCAACTAATTGTATTTTGGGAATATGGTAATATCCAGATACAACATCAATAATTTCATTTGCGCTTATAAAAACACGAGATATACCTAAATCCGGATTAATCTCATCCATTGAAAGAATCATTTCCCTTGCTAAATGAATATTAATATCTCTCTTATATAGAGCAGCAGATGCCAATAATTTAATCAAGACACCTTCTAATAAACGAACATTTTCTTTAATATTATTCGCAATATAATTTAATACCTCATCAGGAATATTCAAATCATCGGATTCTACTTTTTTTCTTAATATTGCAAGACGAGTTTCAAAATCAGGCTTTTTAATATCAACAACAAGTCCCCATTGAAATCTTGTAATAAGGCGTTCTTCAAGATTGGGGATTTCTTTTGGTAACCGGTCAGAAGTGAGAACAATCTGTTTTTTGGCATCATATAATTCATTAAATGTATAAAACATTTCTTCCTGTAGTTTTTCTTTTCCTTTTAAAAAATGAATATCATCCAAAAGTAAAACATCAAGCTCTCTATATTTATTCTTAAATTGAAGGGTTTTTCTATTGGAAATGGCACTTATAAATTCATTCATAAATGACTCAGTAGAAATATATGCAACCATTTTATTATTATCAGAATTCTTAATATGATGTCCAATTGCCTGAATAAGATGTGTTTTTCCCAATCCGCTTGCTCCATAAATAAAAAGTGGATTATAATGCTCACCTGGTGCCTTTGCAACAGAAAATGCAGCTGCATGCGCAAATTGATTTGAATTTCCCACAACAAAATTATCAAATATATACCTATTAACAAGATTTAGTTTATTAATCTGATAAGCATCCGGGTTTTTATATATATTTATACTATCGGGAATAGTTGGTTTTGTTTTTTCGGAAACAATACGGATCTGTAATTCATTTTCAGAAAGGCTTCTTATTGCTGCAAGCAGTTCATGAAATAGTTTTTCCTCTATCCAATCCTTTATGGCATGATTAGGAACGCTAAGCTCTATATATCTTTTATTCAATTCCTTGATTTGTAAATGTACCATCCAATTGGAATAATCAGCACTTGTACAATGCTCTTTCAAATACTTACTTAATTGACCTTGAAGTTCTTTCATAATAGTTTGCCGGAAAGCAATAAATAGCAAGGCATATATAAGTTATCCACAAAATCATCCACAAGTGAACAACCATTATAAGTCGTCTTGTTTGGGCACTTATGTGACGGGCGGGTCATTTTATCCACAATCCGATTTCCTTGTTTTATAGGTTTTCCACAAAAGAATTTTCTTTATATATTTAAGGGATGGTAATTTTAACAGAAAATTTTTTACTGTCAATAGGAAAATATGGATTTTAAAAAATTCTTGACACCTTGCTTAAATTTGATAAACTAAATATATGAAAACAATTTTGATATCATTATTTTTAATTATGGTGTTTTTTAATATTAATTCCCAGCAAATAGAAGAATATACAATTCCTAATTATAATAATGAGCTACCAATTAATAAATTTGATGATATTGGTATTGATGGAAAAACGGGCAATTTGTGTCTCTGCGGACCCAATATATGGTGTGAGATCCCAATAAAGAATAAAGAACCCAACTATACTACTTCTTTTTCTGCAGCAACAAATGGTTATCGCATTATTGCTTCAACCTACAGAAATGAGGGTGTATGGGTTTATGATGGCATAAGGGGTACAATATTGGATGAGGTTGGGGAATATACAATGAATACAAATATTAAAAATGTATCAGGAATTACGGCATTTGGATATCAACTATTAATAACATCAATAAATGGAACAATATATTCCTTTGAAAATTCAGATAGAGAATTATTGCTTACAAAAGAAACAGAATTAAACATTAATATTACAGGGATCACGGCAGATGAATTTAATGTATATATATGTGGAGATAATAATATTTATAAACTTAATCAGAAACTTGAAATCATTGATACATTTAATTTTGACATCTCATTTAATGGTATTGAAAAATACGATAATATTATATGGGCAATTGGGCTTGGTGAAAATAAATTCTATAAAATCAATGGAATTTAATTTAAAAACAATTTATAGGTTGTGTTTTTTCATTATAAACAAATATTTAAACCCTCTTAAGTAAAAATTAAATTCTTTTGCTCTATAATGCCAAATCCCTGTATTTGATGTTTGATTATGTCTTGTTAAAGAAATAATATCAATAGTTTCAAAATGTTTATTTAGTCTTTCGTACATTAGAAAGCCTGTTGGTGTGAATTTCCTTTTTTTCCATTGATCCCCAATCACCCAAGCCAAAACCTTGTCATTTTTCAAAATTCTTTTAATTTCAATTGCAACCTTTTCTAGCTCATCAAAAAATTCTCTTTTTTCACATGAAATTTTTCCTATACAATTGGGATTATTTGAATATTTAATATTGTCAGAATATGGTGAATCAATAAAGACAAAATCAGCTATTTCATTTTTTAAAGGTAATTTTCTTGCATCTGATTTTTCAATTTCCTTTCTTACAATGTTCAAATCAAAGCATTTTACTTTTCTGTTAAGTTCAATTGCTACATCATAAGTTGTTCCACTGCCACCCATAGGATCAACCACTAAATCACCTTTCTTGGTATATCGTTGTAATAAATTCCAGACAACAAAGGCGGGAGTAACACCATTATATTTGTTGCTTCCGTGAGATTTATTACCATAATTTTGAGTTGGAAAATCCCAAAGCGTTGTTGTTTCAAAGTGTGGCTTATCTTTGTTCACCCCTATTCCAATTGTAATAAATTCCCATTACTGTGTTATATGTCTCAGTTTCAAAATTTTCCTTCCGTATATTTCCTTTTAACTTGGCACCAAGAATATTTACTAATTGAACTTGAGCAAGCAGTAAAAATGTTCTTCTAAACACAATTTCTGGTGGATATGGAGCAATTTCAGGTTTGTTAAATCTGAGTTCACAATTAATTTTCCTGAATTCTTGATTAATTTCTTTTCTGTTAATTTTATTACTCCTTATTTTTTAATAATTTTCCTAAATCATCTATAAAATGTTCAAATAATTTTACTTTATTGCTTTCCTCAATCTTTTTTTCAGTTAATACATAACTTCCATCTAAATCAACCTCTACAATTGCTCTTCCTTTTTTCGCAGGATTTTTTATACTCAGCGTGCTATCTTCATCTGGGGTAATAAAATAGAATTTTATATGTTTTGTTAATTTTTGAGAAAGCAGCTTAAGTTTCCAATATCCACTCTGGGCAATTCTTTCTCGCAAAGTAACCTTAATTGATAAAATCGCGACAATTTCAAAGGTTTTTGGTTCATAAATTATTATATCGCCATCAGGCATATAATAGCCAAACTCACCATAATCAATTAATAAATTTCTTTTCACTTTTGCTAGTTCGTTTGATAAACTTGATTCCCTTTTTCTTTCAAGTGTATTTCCGCTAATAATGTTTAATCCTAAATTTTTTACTTCATCTTCTATAATAAAGATTATTAATTTTTCAAGATTTTTTCCTTTAAAGGATCTCCATGATTGTTCATGATCATTGCCAACAAAAGCTTTTTTGTGTAAAGGTTTAGCATTAATTAAAATTTGACTAATATGCTTATAAGTTTTTTCTTTGTACTTACTTTTATATTCCTTATATATAAGAATTAAATCGTCAAATGTAAATTTTTTCATATTTATTTTTTCTCCATTATTAGAATATATTCTGTTGGATAAACAAGCAATTTTTTTTCATTTATAATTTTCGTAAATCTACCACTTTGAGGGTCTCTTGTGGAGGGTAACATTTTTGAAGGAATTTCTCTTTGAATTATATCATATGTTTTAAAACCAATATTCTCAAATTGCTCTTTAAACACTTCTGCATTCAAAATATCCACACCTTTCAATTTTGTATTGCCAATAACAATTGCTACTTTTCCATTTTTTCTAAGGATCCTTTTCATTTCTTTAAAACTTTCAAGCATATCAGCAAAATAATTTTCAACTTCTCTACCTTTCTTATTGTTTCCCAATTCCGATACAATTTTTTTAGCAATTTTACTTTTAAGTTCAATTCGATTTCTTTCTCTAAAAGAACTTCCTATAAATTTTTTCCTAAAGCTTGATAATTCTTCCAAAAAGCCAAACCACAAAGAAGGCAATTGGTGTAAATCTGCATATTCATATGATGTTACATAAGGTGGACTTGTTACTATTAATGCTGCTTTTCCATTTTCACATGGTAAATTTCTTGCATCATTATTTTTTACAATTCTATAAGTATCAATATTCTTTTTTACTAATGGAGAAAGAATCTCATTAAAATCTTTATGTTTTTTCATCATTTTTTTAGATTGCCAATCAAATTTATATAAGGGATCAATTTCCTTTTTGTTCAAATCCCTTGTTGGTTTCACGCTCTTTTGCATCCAAATAGAACATGACTTTAGTATCTGTGCAAACGAGATTAAAAAGAAATCTCTTACATCAATATTTTTTATTTTAAGAATATTATGAAGAATTATTATAAGTTTTTTTTTGATGTGTTGTTTAAACCAATAATCTATTCTTTCAGGTAATATAATATGATTTTGAGCATTTTGAAGTTCACTCTGAAAATTTCCATTTAACTTATGTTCCAAAATAAACATTAAATTTGTATATTCATTAATTAATAGATTATATTCAATTGGTGTAGATTTGACCTTAGCAAGTAAAACGGCTATTTCGTTTATATCAGTTCCAATTCCGACTCTATTATTTACAATTGCCTCAATTATTGTTGTTCCACTTCCCATAAATGGGTCAATCACTATATCCTTTTCTTTGCTGTGTTCGGTAATAATTTTTGCAGCTAATTGTGGTATAAATTTTGCAGGATAGGTATAATATCCATGAGTAATATATGCTGTATGTTTAATGGTTTTATCAGAAAAAGACCAATTGTGACTAATTGGTCTTTTTGATAAATTTATTTCTTCTTTATTTTTTGTTTGATTTGTCTTTAACATAATTTAATTTTTTCTCCAATTTCCTAATTTTAAGAAAGATAAAAATAAAGTCAAGTCAATTTTTTATAATCTTTTTTATAATACATTTTAATATTAATCAAATAGTTAATATCTATTATCTAATAAAAAATGTATTGACAGTTATGCTATATTGTTTATTGTTATACAATGAATAAAAAAATAATTATTCTTGC
>CBDUZN010000017.1:0-16992 GCA_965371715.1 uncultured bacterium
TACACCTACTGTCCATCCATTTATATCACAAAAACCCATTTCAATTGGACTATATGGCTCTGATATATTGATTATTCTTAGTCCAGCACTCCCCTCTGCTATATAGGCAATCGTGTCAACTACGAATACACTATATGCCCATCCACCTGAATCATAAAAACCAGTTTCTATTGGACTTGCAGGGATTAATGCATTTATTATTCTTAATCCTGCATTACCATCTGCTATATATACAAATGTGTCAATTGCAAATACACCTCTTGCAGAACCACTCGTATTATAAGACCCTATCCATATTAAATTTGCTGGGTCTGATACATTAAGTATTTTTAGTCCATTATAACTATTTGCCACATAAGCAAATGTGTCCACTACATACACATCAATTGTATAACTACCTGTATCACAATAGTCCACTTCTATTGGATTAACAGGATCAGATACATTGATTACTCTCAGTCCAGCACTATCATCCGCAACATAGGCAAATGTATCAACTACAAATATATCATTTGCATAACCACTTGTATCATAAAAACCTATCTCTATAGGATTAATAGGATTAGATATATTGATTATTCTTAATCCATCCCAATAATCTGCTATATATGCAAAGGTGTCAATTATATAAATACCACCTGCCCAATCATCTGTATCACAAAAACCTATTTCTATAGGACTGGCTGGATTGGATACATTGATTATTCTTAATCCGGCAGTTCCATCTGCTATATAAGCAAATGTGTCAATTACAAATACATCACATGTATAACCACCTGTATCATAAAAACCTATTTCTATAGGATTACGTGGATCAGATATATTGATTATTCTTAATCCAGAGCCATAATCTGCAACATAAGCAAATGTGTCAACTATGAATACACTTAGTGCAGCACCATCTGTATCATAATAGCTAAGCAAGATTGGATTTGAGGGATCCTTGATATTAAATATTAATAATGATATACCATGACACGAATAGGCAATTGTATCTTTTACAAATACATTATAGCAAGGCCCAAATAATGCTCTGCCTATAATTGTGCAATTCAATGAATCCCCTGTTGCTTTTGAATCATTTGCTTTTTTCATCATACCCCATTCATTAATGGGAAAATCCATATCAATCCAATCAGCATTTACATATAAAACAATACATAACATTACTAAAATAATAAATATTCTTGATTTCATACATACCCCACTTTTCTTATATGCTAATACCTATTTCTAATTATGTCAATAGAAATATTATATTTTATATTTAACACAAAAACAATTCCCAATAAAAAATGGGGCATCTGATCACAATTGAACTACCCTATAATTTTGAATTTTTCACTATCAATAATTCCTTTATCTGTAATTTTCAGTTTTGGAATAACGGATAATGACAAAAATGACATCTGTGTTAAGGGATGCTTAATATGAACCCCATTATTCCTTAATGCATTTTCAAGTTTTCTAAATGCCTTTGCAGTTTGGTTCAAATTCATTGATGACAAAATTCCATATATGGGCATTTTAATATCAACTATTTTGCCCGATTTCACATATACCACTCCGCCGCCAATATGTTTCAAGTGATTCACTGCAATAGCCATATCATCTGTCTCTACACCAATAACTAAAATATTGTGTGCATCATGGTTATATGATGATGCTACTGCTCCACCTTTTAATCCAAATCCATTTACAAGTCCAATAGAATATTTACTATTACCTGAATATCTTTCAATTGATGAAATAAGAAGAATATCATTTTCTATATCTGCTTTTAATAAATTATTTTTTATTGCAATATTTTTACTATCCGTGATTAATGAGCTCTCATTAATTACAATTGCAGGAAAATATTTTTTCTTAGTTTTTCTTATAAAATTAGATGCTGTAAAGTGTTTGATCTTCACAGTCATTTTTCCTGTTTTTATATGTGTCTTTTTTATATTCACTGCTCTGCCATTTTTATAAACAATCCTTCCATTCTTAATTGTCATATTTATATTAAATGTTTTTAAATCATCAAGAATCACCAAATCAGCTTTATATCCCGGTGCAATGATTCCTCTATTGTGTAAACGAAAATATGTTGCAGGATTTACAGTTAATCCCTTAATTAATGATACGGGAGATAGTTGTCTATTCATCTCCAATGCCTTTTTCAATGTATATTTAATGTATCTATCCTCAATCATATCTACTGGTGAAATATCATCTGAAACAAGCATGAACCTTGTATCATTTTCATTATTAATCACTTTTACTAAATCAATGTTAATAGCCGATGATCCACTTCTTATCATTAAATACATACCCTTTTTTATCTTTTCAATTGCCTCATCAGCCATCACTGTTTCATGGTCTGAGTATATTCCATAACTAATATATTTATCCAGGGTCTGTCCTCTGAGAAATGGACAATGACCATCAATGATCTCACCTTTAAATAATGATAGTTTTCTCAATACTTCCCTATCTCCATTAATCACTCCTGGATAATTCATCATTTCGGCAAGCCCTAATACCTGCTTTTTATTTTTCAGATATTTCATTTCCTTTATACCTATTTTATGTATTGTTGTTTCAAATTTTGAAGCAGGTACACAGGAAGGGATCATGAATAAAAAATCCACAGGTAAATCCTCAGCCTGTTTCATGAAAAATTCTATTCCCTTTAATCCTCCTGCATTAGCAATTTCATGCGGATCATTAATAACAGTAGTTACACCATTTTTCAGGAATTCTTTATAAATATGAATAGGAAGTACATGAGTGCTTTCTAAATGTATATGACCTTCAATAAATCCGGGACTTACATATTTACCATTCAAATCAATAATTCTACAATTTCCCTTTTTTTCAAATCCCTTTATAATACCATTTTCAATATATATATCTGATTTATATATTTCACCATTAAGCACATTTATTATATTTGCATTAATTAGCAGTAGATTCATTTTCATCACATTTAAGTTCAATGGTATGATAATTAAGTGTATTTTCCGATTCAAGAGGAGAAGAAATAATCACCTGTTCAAATGAATCAAAGAGTTTAATCATGCGTTCCTTTTTATTCTCATCAATTTCCGCTGTAATATCATCAAGAAGAATAATTGGATACTCCCCCATACTTTCATATATAAGCTCTGTTTCTGTCAATTTAAAAGCCATACCCAAAAGCCGTCTTTCTCCATCCGAACCTAATTCTGTAATTTTATTGGAGTCAATTTTAATATCATAATCATCAAGATGCACCCCTGCAAGAGTTCTGCCTCTTCTCATTTCCTTTTGCTCCATACCTTTCAGGATTTTATATAAAGATATTTCATTAAACTTTCCTTTATCCTTTGATGAAATATATTCAACGGCAATTGTTTTTTCCTCATCATAGATCATATTAATTGTTTCATTAAGAACCGATGAAAAATACTCAATAAATTCAAGGCGTTTCATATAAATATTTTCAGCATATTTAGACATTTGCATTGCATATGTATCTGACAAATCCCTATTATAATCATTCTTTAACATATAATTGCGTTTTTTTAGAATAGAATGATAAGACATTAATGATTCAAAATATTCCCTATCTGTAATTGATAAAATTCTATCAATAAATCTGCGTCTATAAAGTGGTGGCTTGGTAGCAAGCAATTTATCAAAACCGGAATATATAACGGATAAAAATACTCCGAATATATCGGATATGCGATTAACAGGAGTTTTGTTAAATACTGCTTCTTTACCTTTACTTGAATATTTAATACCACCGGATATGGGATTATCCTCTCTTATCCCCTCAAATCTTATCATGAAATGCGGTTTATCCTTTTTTATGAGATTATTATCCTTATAGTCCCTGAATGATCGAAAACCGGAAAAATAGTTTATTGCTTCAAGTACAGATGATTTTCCGCTTCCATTATCACCTGTAATAAATATTTTATTATCAAATGTGAATTTTTCTGTTGAAAAATTTCTAAAATTTTCTATACTTAATGAAGTTATTTTCATATTTGACAATGTATCATAAATTCTGAAAAATTCAATAAGGATGGCATTATGATAAACAAGGACTTTTTAGCTCCTGAATTTAAAATTAGAAAATTATCTGACATTGAACCATTCTTCAAGGAAATTCTACAATGTGAAATCAATGATGTAGAAACATTAGAAAAGCTTATGAGAACTGTAGGCGAATTGTATGAAAAGTTTGATGAGGATTATTCATGGGCATATATAAATATGACTCGTGATACAAATAATGAAGAATCTCAAAAAAACTTTAAATTTTTCTCTAATGAAATGTCTCCAAAATATGAAAAATACGATTCTGAAATAATTAAAAAAATCATAAATAGCGGTTTTGCAGATAAGGTGAATAAATATCTTGAAAGAATTATAGTAAAAATGCATAATTCACTTGCTCTATTTAGAGAAGAAAATCTTCCTATTAAAATTGAGGTGCTAAATCTTGTCACAGATTATCAAAAAATCCTTTCTTCCCTAAATGTTAATATTGATGGAAAAGAGTATACAATTATTAAGGCAGCAAAATTTTTCAAAGACAAAGATAGAGAAAAAAGAAAATCTGCATATGATGCTATTTACAAAGTGAAAATGGAAAACAAGGACCAAATCAATGTTTTGTTTGACAAGATGCTTGCTCTGAGAAAAACAATTGCACAAAATGCCGGTTTTGACAATTTCAGGGATTATAGATTCAAAGAATTGAATAGAATTGATTATACTGTTGATGATTGTCGTTCATTTCATAATTCAATTAAAAAATCCGCTGTTCCCATTTATCGCAAATTTATGAAAATCAAAGAAAAAAAACTGGGAATTAAAAGCATAAAACCCTTTGATAAACTTGCTCCTTTTTTAAGTGATAAAACCCTTGTTCCTTATGAAAATACTGATGAACTCATTGATAAAACAATAAAAATATTTTCAAATGTTAAACCACTTTTTGGTGAGACCATATCAAAAATGAAAAACCTTGGACTTCTGGATTTAGAGAACAGAAAAGGAAAAGTACCTGGTGGTTATAATTGTCCACTTCTAAGAACCGGATTACCTTTTGTTTTTATGAATGCTATTAAAATGCATTCTGATATGCGTATATTAATGCATGAAGGAGGGCATGCTGTTCATTCAGTTGCCGCAAAAGATCAATTTCCATTCTTTTACAGACTTTCACCATCAGAGATTGGAGAACTTGCAAGTATGTCAATGGAACTTTTAACATTAGATAAATGGGATGAATTCTATAAAGATGAAATAATGTTAAAACAAGCAAAAAGAGAACAACTTGAAGGAATTATTATTCTATTCCCATGGGTTTCTGCTATTGATGAATTTCAGCACTGGTTGTATGAGCATGATAATCATACTGCTATAGAAAGAGAAAATGCATTTAATGATATTCTTCTTTCATATGGAGAAGATGCAGTTGACTGGAGTGGTTATGAGGATTATAGAAAGAATTTTTGGCAAAGACAAACACATCTTTTTGAAACACCTTTTTATTATATAGAATATGCTTTTGCACAATTAGGCGCATTACAGGTGTGGAAAAATTACAGAGAAAATGGTGATAAGGCAATTAAGGATTATTTTAATGCATTAAGCCTTGGAGCATCAGAAAGTATTCCAGATACATATAAAACAGCAGGCATTAAATTTGATTTTTCAGAACAAACCACTGGTGAATTAATGCAATTTTTATTTGAAGAGTATGAAAAATTACTCTGATTATTGACACTTATAAATTTATACATATTATATTTGTATGTCTATTGTTCATATTTTAATGATAATATCAATTATTTTAACAGGCATACTTATTCCTGTTGAATTAATTATTAAGAAAAGACGGGAAAATGATATTAATATATGGCTACCTATTCTTCTTTTACTAATTTCAGTTTTCACCATTATTTCATTCACCCGTTTCAATCCTGATATGAGTTATGATTTCAATAGATCAATAAACAGCGGTGGTCTTATAGGTTTTTTCCTTGCATGGTATTCATATTCATTTATGGGTGTATCTATTGCATTAATTCCTCTTCTTCTCACCTATACATCACTTGGATTTCTTTTAAAATTTCGAAGAAATTATTTACCTGCCTTATTCTCACTTTCAATAATGATTCTTTTACCTGTGTTTATTGCTTTGTTTTCTGGAAATAAACAAATTATTGGAATATATGGCTACATATTATTTTCCTTTTCAATAACTTTTCTTGGTAAAGCCGGTATTTTTATTATTATAATATTTGCTTTCATTGGCTCATTACTTGGATTAACTGACTTTATAGAACTTATCAAATTAGGATATAGTAAATGGATCAAGCGCGAAACTGAAAATTATGAACCAGTTAAAGAAAAAAGGAAAAAGAAAAAACACAAAAAAAATACTAATAATAATGAAATAAAGCAAAAAGAAAAACAAGAGACCAAAAAAGAGGTTCCTATAAGAACCGCTTTTGAAAGGCACATTGATTATTCAGGGATTATTGATGATGAATTTCAATCCCAATTCCTTGAACAACTTGATGACCCGCCTGAGACAAAAATTACAACAGATAAGAATTTTATTAATGAGAATATAAAAATATTGGAAGAAAAATTGCGTTCCTTTAATGTTGATGGGAGAGTTATCAATGTTAATATTGGTCCTGTAATAACAACTTATGAATTTGAGCCTTCTCCCGGAATTAAGGTTAGTAAAATCTTATCATTATCAGATGATCTTGCAATGGCTATGAAAGCGAAATCTATTCGAATATTGGGACATATACCCGGTAAATCTGCTGTTGGTATTGAGATCCCCAATAAAAAGCGTTTATTCGTATACTTCAAAAATTTGATTACCGATAAATCATTTCTTAAAGACACTAACCCCACCTCAGTGGTAATAGGATGCGATACTGAAAATACACCTGTTTTTGAACATATATCTGCTATGCCTCATCTTCTTATAGCCGGCACAACAGGTAGCGGAAAATCAGTTTGTATTAATACACTGATTTCATCAATTCTTTTCAGAACACAACCTGAACAGGTAAGATTCCTTATGGTTGATCCTAAACGCATTGAACTAACTGTTTTCAATGGCATACCACATCTTGAAAGACCGGTAATTACTGAAACTCAGGAAGCAATAATTATGTTAAAGGAACTTACAGAATGGATGAATATCAGATATAAGGAATTTGCTAAAATCAATGTAAGAAATATTGATGAATTCAATAAGAAAAGTAATAAGAAAAAACCATATATTATTGTAATAATTGATGAAATGGCTGATTTAATGATGACTTCATCAAAGGAAATTGAGCATTATGTTACTCGTTTAGCTCAGATGTCAAGAGCAGTAGGCATCCATTTAGTATTAGCTACACAAAGACCATCAGTGAATATTATTACTGGTTCAATTAAAGCAAATTTTCCTATTCGAATTTCATTTAAGGTTCCTTCATCAGCAGATTCTAAAACAATCCTTGATACAGTTGGAGCAGACAAACTACTTGGTAAAGGAGATATGCTTTTCATTCCTCCGCAAAGAGGAAGTGCAATAAGAGTTCATGGTGCGTTTTTAAAAACAGATGAAGTTGTTAATATTGTTAATTTATGGGCAAAGAAATATATAACTTCACTATTTGAAAATATTGTTAAAAATTCTGAAAAGCTTGCAGAATTAATTATTGAGAATGAGTTGATTCAATGTATTGTTAATCCATCACAGTATCCCGCAGCAGAAGAACGCACTGAAATGTTTGTTAATGCTTATGCAGAAGAGCTTGAGATTGAAAAAGAATATTTGAAAAATATTCTTCTTAACACTACATATCATATCCCAATTGAAGAATCAATGATAACTGAAAACATCAGAGCAGGAAATTTGGATACTGAAAATAATTCAAACAATGATAAAGATCCATTGTATGAAGCAGCAAAGGATTATGTTGTTATGAAAGGTAAAGCATCAACATCTATGCTTCAAAGACATTTTGGAGTAGGATATCCGCGCGCTGCTCGAATTATAGAACAACTTGAAGATGCTGGAATGATCGGACCTCAAAACGGCAGTAAACCCAGAGAAGTGTATTTTGAAAATACTGATTAGTGTATTTTTCATTTCATTAATGTTATCTTCCAGTATCCCCATTGAATATGATATAATGTATGTTCAAGGTAATTTACAGTACTGTGATGATAAAGGCGTTTGCAATTTTTCTACATACAATTTTGAGATAACCACAAATAACAATATATTTGAAATACTTATGAATGACTCTCTTATTGAATATAATGCTTCGAATAAAAAGATACTACCCTTAATTAATTTATTTGAAAGCGCAATGATGCTGTATTTTGATGATTGCTCACCTGATGATACAATTATTATAGGCAATAAAGACACATTGGAATTCAGAAATAATATTCTTACAAGGATTGTGTATTACAGAGATAATTCATTATTTGTATTCAATATTGATAGTTTTTCAATCAATATCCGTTGATACTCCACTTGATATAATATAGTAAATCAGAAAATGTGATAATGTATATATTCCCTTGAAAATCATTATTGAAAAATATCTATTTATAATTATTCTATAAATATCCTGGTTTAGGGGAAGATCCAGTTGCACAATAAATATTAAAGCAGTATTGAGAAGAAAGGATGGAAGAAAGAGTTGTACAAAGTTTGGGAACATTATGTTACTTGTAAAAATCTTTTTTGATTTATGAAAATAGATATAAAAGAAGATTAAATAAAAGTGTAATCCAAGTATATCAAGATACAATATATCTGAAACAGAAATTGGCATTATTATATTACCTATACTTCCAGTATATCTAAAAACTGTGAAAAAAAGGAAAAACATATATAGAACCTGAATAATACCCTGAGCAAAAGATGCATAAATCGAAAATCGGTATTCCTTATTTCTCATCCATATCATATACATTGTGAAAAGAATAAGAAAGTTCAATGCTGCAATAATTAGAATCATTACTAAAAATCCCCTTTTATAGATTTATAACTATTTAAAATACTCTTAATAAGTATGCTTTTGAAAATAGTAACAGCGCGGACAAAGACAATCAATAAATGGAGCCTCTGCGTTACAATGGCATTTATTCCAATCGCAGCGAGCTCCTTTGTTTGATTGTGTGAGGGAGCGGAACTCTTAAATAAATAATTGAAAATATTTTTTCTATTCTTCTTCATATTTCTCAATCTTTATTATTCTAATGTTTTCTACTTTATCACCGGTTTTCTTACCACTCAATTTCTGCATTAAAGGAGATTTATATGAAATAATGCTTTTCTCATCATCATTATCTAATGGACCCAAAACATTATATGTCTTCTCCTCATCTTCATTATCAAATTTTAATGTTACAGTAGTACCAAAACCAACTTTACTTGCATCCACTACTTCTAGATCACCGGGTTGTGATCTATTAATTTCTGCTGCAATTTCCTTTGCTAATATTGACATGAATCTATACTGTTCCCTTGAATATTTATATTCAGCATTTTCACTTAAATCTCCATGATCAGCTGCTTCACGAATTTTTACGGTCAATTCGGGTAATTTATTATTGATTATTTCACTTAATTTAGATTGTTTTTTTAATATACCTTTTTTTGTAGAGAACTCATATACTGTTTCGATTTTTTCTCTGAAATCAGGATAAATATTATATACTAAAATTCGTATTTCATCTTTTTGATATGGAGTAATAATTTCAGTATTCATAAATACATCAAAAAAATCCTTTGCTTTTTTCTTCTCTATTTCCTTAATAATCTTTACTATCAAAGGATTTTTCTTGCTAAAGAGATGTCTTCTTACAAAAGCCAGAAAATCACTGCTTTTTTTATGTGCGGCAATATCATCAGCAATCATAATTATTCTCTGATATATAAATTCATGTGGAAATGCTATATCCGTTTTATTCATTTGTTTAGTTAAGTACCATTTCAAATAATAAAGGTTGGTTCCCAATCTTATTGATTTTTCCACACTATTTATCAAAATACTTTTATATTCTTCACCAGATGCTTTAAATATCCTTTCAATGGTATTTTCATCAAGTTTTGAGTAAAGTTCATCATTATTATATTTCTTTTTTGCTATTCTACTATTAATAATTGCTTCAACAAATGGCTTTGAAACAAATTCAGAAAAGTATTTTTGTTCGGCTACTTCCTCTGCATACTTACTATCATTGAGAAGTAAATACATAATTTCATTTTTCAGTGAACTCTCATTCTTACTAATGTATTCAGTAATAGCCTCAATTTCCTTATCCGGAATTTCTGTGCTACTTAATGTTTTAATTATATAATCACGAATTTTAGAAGGATCTTTTAATCGTTTTATATGATTTAAAATACCCTCTTCATCTTCATCAACTAACATATATCTGTCATTTTTCCCATAAATAATTTGTATTCCTGCGCATTGTTCAAATGCTTTTTTATTTTTAATCAAGAATTTCTGAGTATTTTCACCAAAAATATAAAGCAATTCTTTTTTTAATGTAATTTTATCAACAGCATTACCATGATACTCAATTATATTCTTCAATAATTCACATGGTGTTAATTCTCTTGCTTTCTCCGGTTTGAAAAATTTATAAACACGAAAATCATCACTGTTAAGTGGTGTTGTTTTTTCAATAATCCTATTGAAACTTATTCTTTCTTCATTCCCTGTTTTATTTCTTAGCAAAAATTCATTATCCTCATCTATATATGTAATGATTTTATATATATTACCATTAAGTATTATAAAACGCCCATTCTCAAATTCAAAGCATTTTTTAAATGAAATAATATCTTCAATATCAAAAGCTTTATTACTAAAATATCTTTCAAATGCTTTCTCTATAAAAGGATATTCCAATTTCATAGTTTTTATTATTTGATTAGGATCTATTTTAAGTATCAGATTGGAAACAACCCGGAATAAACCTTTTGCATCTTCATTAATTAATGTTAAATATTTTTTTACTGCAGGTCTTTCTCTATGTTCAACAATATACTCAATAAGTTCATCATAAATAGGCATTCTGTCCATTTTATCATAAACAGCAATAATAAAATCATCTAAAATATCCTCTCTGCCTTCACTTAAAATCTTTTTCAGAAAGGATAATGTTGAATCATTATTAATATATTCTAAATTTTGAAATATATTCCATTTCATGTCAATATCATCTCTCATAAAATTAGGAATTTTACTCGCATCAATGACTTTCCCTATTTTGTTTGCTGACCGAATAAATAGACGCAAAATATGTTCATTATCATACATCTCCTCATTACCCTCAAGTCGCTCAATAAGCTTTAAATATTTCCCTTTCTGATACATTGATTCTATTTTCTTTATATCCATTTCATTCCTTTCTAAATTATTATAGTGTTCTACCTCTTCTTTTCAAGTATTTTCTTCGGGGACGGAGTTTGGAATTTTGGAATTTTTCTTACGCTCTTTTTCACGGGAATACTGATAAATACTACCTAATGAGCTAAACTTAATGTTTTTAAACAATTCAATTTTTGTTATTTCCTTGTATGTTAAACCCGCTTCTTATTTCAACAACACTAACAATTTCCCTCTTAATTGTTTACTTTTATGAGTGTGTATATTGATTTTATTGATATTTATTCTATTTTTTCTTTCGAATTTACAAATAACATTCTTTACATTTTCATATTCCTCTTTGCGTTTTCTCATCATTGATTTCTTTTTTTGATCATTCAATTTTCTTCTATTATATCTATTAATAAAACTTCTGATATTTGCTGGATTCCCTATGAAATCACCTAAAGGTGTAGTAATAGTCGGCAATTCAAAATCATTGATTTCCTTTAATGATGAAGATACCCGTTTCCTAAATTGCTTTTTATCAATAAAATAATTTTCTACAAATTTACTACTTATTGATTTATTGCTTGAATAATAAATATTTATTGATGACCATTTATATTTGAAAGGATTTTTAAATATATTCGCTTTTACTGGATTGAGCAGAACATACATTACGACTGCTATCATACATGGATCATTTTCAATTAGTTTTGAATGATATCTATCTTGAAACACATAGCCTTTCCCGCCCTCTATCTTTCTATAAAAAGCCCCAAAATTACCATTTACAAATCTCATGAATTCACCCATTCTTCCCGATTGTTCTTTTATAATTAGATGGTAGTGATTATCCATAATGCAATATCCAATAACATCAATTTTATACAATCCTGCGCCTCTGATAATCACTGATAATAGGTAATTTTTATACTTTGTGTCTCCAAAAATATTAATCTTATTATATGCTCTTGATGTTATAAACTGATAGGCTCCCTTAAAAGAAATCCTCACATTTCTCATAAAATAACTCCTTTAATAAATTCCAAAATTCCAAACTCCGTCCCCATTCTTCGGTAATACTGTTTTCCCTTGTGTTACTTCTCTGATTAATGCTTTTTCAATTAATTTTTCAGAAAAGTATTTATCTAAAGTCCATAGAGGAGCAATAAGTTTTTTCGGATTTGAGGATGATTTTAATCTATGTATTACAGTATTAGGATCTATATTACTAAACAATCTAAGTAGAATATCCATATATTCATTTTCTGATAAAACTTGTAATTCATTATTTTCAAATAGATCTCTTATAGGCATATCTTTTTCAATATACAAATGATGAAACTTGATCCCATGGGCATACTTACTTATCATTAATGCTGTATTTAAGAAATCAGCATATTTATCTCCTGGTAATCCAACTATCATATGCCCCACAATATGAATGTTTTTATTGATTGCCTTTATTTCAGCACATGCATTAATGAATGTTTCAGGAATATCATGTCTATTAATTCGCTTTAATGTGTTTTCATTTGCAGATTCAAGTCCCAATTCAATCTGAATATATGTATTTAATGATAATAATCTTTTAATAAGATTACTATTTACTGTGTCCGGTCTGGTAGCTATTGATAATCCGACAATCTCTGGATAATCCAATGCATCTGAAAAGTACTTAAATAATTTGTCTTCATTCCCATACATATTGGAATATGATTGAAAATAAGCAATATATTTTCCATTGGGATTCCTTCCCAAATAAAGTTCAATCTGCTCTTTTACACTTCCCTTAATGCCGGTTCCTGATCCATTCGGAGAACAATAAATACAACCATCGGTTGATTTTGTTCCATCTCTATTAGGACAATTTGTATTTATATTTATTGGGATTTTATGTACTTGTTCCTTAAATTTTGATTTCAGAAAAGAAGAATATGTTCTGTAAAAAACTCTATTCATTTTAATACATTTCTTTTGACAATCTATCCAATTCGGTTTTTTCACTATCAGATAAGGAATCATATCCCTTTTTTGTTATCTTATCCAGAATTTCATTAAAGTGTTCCCTATTCTGATTTTTTTTATTTTTGTCATAATTCTGATAAATTTTTGTTTTTTCAGTTCCCTTTTTAACTCCCGAAAATAATTTTCCTGATTTCAGATATAGAAGTCCGGTTAATAATCCTCCAAGATGCGCAAAATGTGCAATCCCGCTTTGTGCACCTGTAACACCCAAAAATAATTCTATAACACCAAAAATTATTACAGCATATTTCGCTTTTATTGGAATAAAAAAATTTAGGTAAAGTATTGTATTAGGGAATGTCATACCAAATGCCAAAAGTAATCCATAGACAGCTCCTGAAGCACCAAGTGATGGGATTGGTGAACTCGTATTAATCAAATAATGAAGTAATCCTCCACCCAAACCACAAATGATATAGTATTTCAGGAATTTTGAACTACCCCAATGTCTTTCCAATGGAAATCCAAATATAAATAGGGCAAACATATTGAAACCTAAATGCCAAATACTCCCATGCATAAACATATGTGTAAAAAATTGCCAGAAATAATATTTTTTAGTAACAAGTATAGGAATAAGAGCAAAGTTTGATACCATAAATCTATATGCAATATATTCAAGAAAAAATACAATTATATTAATAATAATTAAATATAATGTGATTGATCTGTTGTTGAATCCTCTCTGTTTATACATCATTAAATTTCTCCTTCAATTTCTTTTCAATTAAGGAAGGAACCATAAAGGAAATATCTCCATTAAATACTGCAAGTTCCTTAACAATTGATGAACTGAGATAAATATATTTCATATCCGTAATAAAAAACATTACTTCATAATCACTGTTCATTCTTCTATTTGTCATTGCCATTTGAAATTCATACTCAAAATCAGATACTGCCCTTAATCCTCTAACCACAACTTTCACATTATGTTTCCTGATATAATCAACAAGAAGTTCATTGTAGAGCTTTACTTCTACATTCTTAAATTCTCTTAATACATCCTTTGCCATTTGTAGTCTTTCCTCTGGGGTAAACAAATTATTTTTTGATGTATTATTTGATATCAAAACTGTCACATTATCAAATACCTTAAGGGATCTTTTCAAGATATCAAGATGCCCATTCGTTATAGGATCAAATGTTCCTGGATAAATTACTTCCATCAGATTTCCTCCTCAAAAAAACAAAACATGTTTTTCCAAAAACTGCCTGCTTAATTGTTTCAAATTTTTCATGGTCTATTACCGTTTGTTTGTCCATATTATGCACAACGATTCCTTCTGTTTTCAATATGTCATATTCAATAATATAATTTAAAGTCTGGAACTTTGCAACCCATTTGTAAGGTGGATCAATAAATATTATGTCAAATTGTTGTTCTCTTCGTTTTAATGCCTTTAATGCCATTCTATAATCGGTATTATATATTTCAGTAATATCCTGTAATTTCAAATGTTCCAAATTTTCTTTAAGATACTTTGTGTTGTTTTTATCCTTATCAATAAATAGTACCGACTTAGAACCCCTTGAAATTGCTTCTATTCCAAGAATCCCTGTTCCACAAAATAGATCCAGCACAGTTTTATCTTTAATATCACCAAGAGAAGAAAATAAAGATTTTCTCACAATAGCAGTAACAGGTCTTGTGTTTTTCCTGTTGGTATGTTTTGTAATTATACTTTTATTCTTTAATTTACCTGAAATCACCCTCATAAAATCCTCTTTGCCATGGAGATAAATATTTTTCTGCATTATCCGCAATCTCTCTCCATTTTTCATCACTCAATCTATCAGACATAGGATGCTTAAATTCATAGTATGATAGTACACCACCCTTATACCTATTTCCTTCAAATCCAATATACATATTATACACAAATCCCGATGCTTGCTCTAACACCATTTTACTATTTGGTTCAGTATGAACATCTGCAATAATTAATGTATTGTCAGTTTTATCCTTTTTATCCCTGATAAATTGTTTTAAAGCAGTATCCACATTATTAAGAATATTCAATACCTTTTTATCATCACTATAAACCTTTCCATTTAAGCTCAATAAAGATATTTCCTGATATAGATCAATCAATTGATTAAAAGCATACTCAAATTCATTAAACATTTCATCAGATGTATATTCATACAACTTAAAATTAATGGCTTTAATATTGTTTTTCATTGCAGAATAAAGTGTGGTATATGGTTCTGCAATAATCCTTTTAGCGGGTTTATTAGGTTCAAATGGTTTTGCTGATGTAATCTTCATTGTGTATGATTGTTTTGCATAAAGTATTACATCATGCCTTAGGGATGCCCATGTCGAGAGCATTGTATTTAATTCCTTTGTTTTCTTTAATGATCCCTTTAAAAATGAAAAATCATTACTTTTGATAATTATAATAAACTGTTTTAGTATATCATTATAATAATTCCCATCTTTTAGTGATAATACCTTTTCCTTCATTGCATTAGCATTATCATCATATCCAATATAAGATATGTCATTCTCATTTTCCAGTATCTTGTATGCTTCATTTGATCCTAATATATACATTAAATCCAATCCCCTTGGGAAAACTCTAAAGCCGCCACCATAAGTGAATGGTGTAATTTTTGGTGATCCTGTAAAACTTCCAACCTTATCATAAACAAGATTTTGAAATACCTCACTATCAAAAATATATCTTTGTCCCATAATCCCAACAAATATGGGTTTTTCTTCATAATCATACATAATATCAGAATTGATTTTTGATACACTATTTGCTGATAGTATTTTCGCAATTTTTTTAAGATTATCAGCATCCAAAATATTTGTAATAGTTAATTTATTTGTAATGATTTTATTGATTCCTGATATTAATAAATCATCACTACCCTGAAGATAATAGGAAATAACATTATAAAATTCCTTATGAGTATTAATAATAATATCATTTTTAAAAATATTTGAAAGCATAAGAATTGATTTCAATTCAATATATTTATCCTCATCCTTTACAATTGTGCGAAATCTCATTCTTTGAAAATACATCATTGATTTGAAATATTGTCTTAATAATTCACTATCATTATAATGACCGCGGGGAATGTATTGAGAAAAATCCTCCATTCTGTTGAAAACTGATGAAGTTTTTTCACCACTATGTTCATTTATTTTGCTAATCTCACTATTAACAATATTTGTAATACTAGTTGGTACAACACAATTTTCATCAATTATTTTTAATGCAGTATATAAATATGAATTAATCATTTTATACTGCTCTCTCAATTTTTCTTCATTACCATACAATTTATCATTTTTATTAATTATTTCTTTTAATAATATTTTGTATTTATCTATAAGATATGTTTTTTCAATGTATCTCAAAGAATAATCAGCATACAAATGTTCAATATAAAAAAGCAAATCCGAAGTTAACAGAATATTTGTATCCTTTTTTATGACATCTCTGTAATAGTCAAAATATGATTTTTCATATGATGGTTCAAATTCAATATATGATGGTTCTTCATTTTTTGATGCAAATGCTGTAAGTGAAACAAC
>CBDUZN010000018.1:0-16217 GCA_965371715.1 uncultured bacterium
CTCATTGTTAAAATTAAACAATAAACCCTTTTTTCATTCAAATCTCCTCTATAATTAATAAAATGTTAAACCTATTTCTAATGTTTGTCAATAGTAAGTTTTTATTTAAGTTATAATTTAAATAGGATAGCTGAAAATCTGAATTAACACAAACAAAAGTGGATAACTATTTTTGTTTTAGGAATACTCCAAAAAATTAACTTTAATGAGATGAATTCAAACAAATTTGGAAATTTATGTAATTGAAAAAAGAGTGAATAAGGGCAAAGCCTTTATTCACTCACTTCTACTGTTCTTTTTATTCTCTTTTCAAATATTGAATAAATTACAGGTATTAAAATCAAAGTAACAACAGTTGACATTAATAGTCCACCAACAACCACAGTACCAAGTGGTTTCCACATTGCAGCGCCTTCTCCGGTACTAAGAGCAAGTGGAAGAAGTCCACATGTTGTTGTAAGTGCAGTCATAAGTACTGGTCTAAGTCGCGTTTTCCCTGCAAGTGGTACTGCTTTTTCTAATGATATGCCTCTCTGTCTTAATTTGTTTATATAATCAATAAGCACAATTGCATTATTAACAACAATTCCAACAAGCATAAGCATTCCTATAAATCCCATTACAGATAATGATATTCCTGATAAGAAAAGTGCCCATACCACACCTACAAATGCAAAGGGTAATGAAAAGATAATGATAAACGGATCAATAAATGATTCAAATTGTCCTGCCATAACAAGAAATACAAGTATTATTCCAAGTATAATAGCAATTATAAGATCCCTGAATGCACTCTTTTGTTCCGCTACTTCTCCACCCTGCGTAACCCTTATACCCTCAGGAATTCTTATATTATTAATAATACCCATTACGGCTTCCACACCATCAGACATTGCAATATCCTGAACATTTGCTTCTACTTTAATGATTCTCTCCTGATCTTTTCTTTCAATGAGTGGCGGTTCTTCTGTCATTTCTATTTTGGCAACATTTGATAATGGCATAATCATACCAATTGCATTAAAAACAGGTAATCCATAAAGATCGTTTACCGCAGTGAGATATTTTCTATCAAATGAAACAAAAATATCATATTCAAAATCATCCTTTCTATAAACAGAAACAACTTCACCATATATACCTGCTCTTAATGAATTTATAAGAAAATATGTATTTATTCCAGTTGCCCCTAATTTTTCCTTTATTGGAATAATTGATACATTATCTAATGCATCATCCCTTGATAGCGTAATATCAATAAGACCAGGAATGTTCTTCATTTCATTTGAAATATCTTCAGCAAATTTATAAATTGTATCAATATCTTCACCATAAATTTCCAATGAGATTTGTTTGCCTCCTCCCATAAATGCTGCAGGTCCCCCCCTCTGAAAATCAAATGCCTTTACCTGGGGATACTCTGCTAATATTTTTCTCATATACCCTAATACCTCTTTTTCTGTTTTTTCTCTTTGATCTCTTTTAACAAGAGAACCTATAAGGGTAATTGTATACTGATTTCGCTCAGAGGACATTGCTCCATGTCCGGCACTGAGACCTGCTTGTAATGACCATACCTTAAATTCTGGTAATTCATTGGGGATTCTCTCATTAAGAATATCTATCAATTTTGCCGTTTCTTCAATTCTGAGACCAGGATTAAGCTTTATTGAGCCAAACACTATTTCGCTTTCCTCACTTGGCATAAATTCTGTTTTGATTGATGGAAGCAGCATCATTGACATTACAAAAACAATAATCATTGATATGATTATAAATCTCTTATGCTTTAATGCAAATGCCAAAAATCGTGAATATGCCGACTCAACTGAATTAAACCATTTTTCTGTAGTATTCTCAAAACGATTTCTTTTAAATCCTTTCTTTCTTAATAGTAATGATGACAACATAGGTGTAAGTGTTGTACTCACAATCAGCGAACCAACAAGCACAATGGATATTGTATATGCTAATTGTTGAAAAAATACTGCTATAAATCCCTCTACAAAAAGAAGTGGGATAAATATTGCAATAGTTGTTAGCGTAGAAGCCATAATTGCAGTAACAACCTCTTTTGTTCCTCTTTCTGCGGCTACTTTTAATTCTTCTTTTTCCTCATCTCTATGCCTGAATATATTTTCAAGCACAACTATTGAATTATCTACAACCATTCCAATAGCAATAGATATTGATGCCAGTGAAATGATATTTATTGTATTTCCTGAAAAATACAAATATATAAATGCAACAATTAATGAAACGGGTATTGCTAATCCAATAACCAATGAACCTCTAAAATTCCTTAAAAATAAAAGTACAATAAGTAGAACAAAAAATAATGCATAAAAAACCGTTGTTTTTAGATTGTTTACGGATGCTTTAATAGAATTAGATGTATCATACAAAATATCCATTTGGGTTCCTTTTGGATATATCTGCATTATCTCATCAAGTTTAGTTCTTATTCCATCAACAACCTCTATTGTATTTGCACCTGCTTGTTTTTGAACAATAATGATCATTCCATTATTTGATCTTATCTTACTAATATTATCCAAATGTCCTGGTCCAAATGTTACACTTGCTACATCTTCCAGATAAATTGTATTTCCTTTAATATTTCCAATAATTGTCTTTTTTACTTCATCAATTGATGTATATTCTCCTGGAATTCTTACAGCATATGACATTACTCCATCTTTGATATTTCCCAATGGTACATTAATATTGGTTGCCTGAATACTTGCCGTGATTTGGGAAACAGGAATATTATATTGAATTAATTTTGAAATATCCAAATCAATATTTACTTTCTTTTCCTGTGCTGCCGCTATTACCGAACCCACTCCTGATACCTGTCTAAATTTATCAAGAATATATCTTTCCGTAAAAGCAGATAAATCATGAATTGACATATTGGGGGATGATACACCAAGAACAACAGCAGGTGCCATTGAACTTGAGAATTTAAACATTATTGGATCCTGCGCACCATCAGGAAGTCCTCTTTTAGCAAAATCAATTTGACTTCTCAAATCATTAAGTCCTGCTTCAAGATCCTTGCCCCAATCAAATGTTACTTCTACAATAGAAATGGATTCCTTTGATTGAGAGCTAATTTCTGTAACATCCGGCACCATTGCTGCTGCTGATTCTATCTTTTTAGTTATCTGTTCTTCAATATCACTGCTTGATGCTCCAAAATAATAGGTCATTATGGAAATAGTTGGTAATTCAACATCAGGAAACATTTCAATTGAAAGATTTGTAAGTGATATAAATCCAAGAATCAGCACAACAAGAAATATGACAATTATTAGGATTGGTCTTTTAATTGCTGTTTTTATCATCATATCCTCACTTTATTCTCACTGTTTGTTCATCCTGAATAAGGGATGAACCCATTGTTATAACTGTATCACCTTCCACCAAAGCAGAATTGATTTCTACATATTCATTGCCAATTAAGCCAATTTCAACTTCTAATTTATTTGCTTGTCCATTTCCAAAAATGTAGATAAATGCTTTATTGTCCTTTGTCTGATATGCTTCATAGGGAACTCTTAAAACATTCTGTTTATTGCTTGTGTGAATATATACTCTTGCAGGGCTATTAATAAGTTTTTTATTTCCATTAGTAATTTGTACATCAATTGAACCCATTTGAGTCATATTATTTGGTAAATATGATTTACGAGTTACTTTTCCTTCATATTTTATGTCATTTATATAGATCTCAGCATTTACCGATTTTTGGATTTCATCCAAAATATCCTTAGAGACATTAATTCTTGCAGTTAAAATAGTAGGATCCGATATCATTGCAACAGGCATTTGCGGCATTACTGGCTGTCCTTTTACAAATGTAAGATCATAAACAATTCCATTAATTGGTGCAATAATTTTTGCTGTTTCATATATCATTCCAGGTATAGATCTATCAATTTCAGCAATTATTTGATCCTTTTTTACATAATCACCTTCTTTCACATTATACTTAATGAATTTACCCGGCACATTTGGATAGACCTCTGTTTGATTTAAACCCTTTACTGTACCAAAAAATTGCTTTCTAAGAAGAACTTCTCCTTTTTCTGCAACTTCAAAATCAACAAGTCTAATAAATTCCTTTTTGACTACTTCGGCTTTATTAACTCTGCTTACAATAAGCACTATTCCAATAGTTACAATGATTAGAAGTAGTATTAAATACTTTTTCATAAATGCCCCCTTTACAATATGCCTAATGCATTTAGAAGTGAATAATAATTTACAATTTGATTAAATAAATTTTGAGAATAACCAGCTCTTGCCTGAATATAATTTGTTTCGGCATCAATATAATCACTATTACTTATAATACCCTGATCATACTGTTCCTGGGCAATACTGAAAGCCTCTTCTGCCAAAGATAAAGTGTATTTATATGTTTCAGTATTCATTTTGGAAATAGCATAATTATTTGAAATATTCTCAATATCAATTTCTATTTGTTCTATTTTATTTGCATATATCATATTAAGTTGCTTATACTGATGTCCTGTTTTCAAAACATCAAGCACCTTTCTACCACCAGAAAACAAATCAAAAGAAATTCGTATTCCCCAAACAAGCGAGCCATCCATAAATAGGGTGTCATTAAATAACATTAGAGAATCATTTGTCGCACTTGCAACATTATTATATTTATAATTGGCATAACCAACAATATTAGGAAGAAAATTGAGTTTTGTTAATCTATAAACCTTTCCAAGAATAGAAACACTCTTATCAAGGATATTCAATTCCTTACTATTATTCAATCCTTCTTCTGTAAGATCGTTTTTATCAAGTGGATTTGCTGATAAAACGCTATCCAGAATATTTTTTAATGATCCTTCAATTTCAAAATCCTCATCTAAGGATAAACCAATAATTAATTTCATTGAATTAATAATACTCTTTCTCTGATTATTCATTTCTGCAATTTTTGGTTCGATTGATTTAAGTTGCATTTCCGCAGATAATAATTCGATTTTGCTTGTTGACCCAAGCGTATATTTGGATAAAGCACTTTCATAATGTTCTTTTTTTGAATTATAAAGAACATTGGTCATATTAATCATCTCATCAAGAAGAAGTCCTGATATATACATTTGTATAACCGCCATTTTTATATCTGCTCTACTTTTCTCCAATTCCAATTTACTGATGATCTCCTTTTCCTTTGCAATACTATAGCCTGTAATCAGTTTTCCACCCATAAAAATAGGTATTCCAAGTTCAAAACTGGCAGCATAATTGTCTTCTATACCCAATGGAATTACCATTGGGGTTCCCATTGGACCAGCTATTGTCATTGTTGGCACTTCATCCAATTTTGTATATGTTGTGTTTAATGTTAATAAAGGTAAAAAATTAGATATTGCCTGCTTTTTCTCCAAACCAGATATTATAGTATTTTCATAAGATATTTTAACAGGAACAGAATTTTCTGATGCATAATTAACTGCCTCTTCTAATGTTAATGCATTTAATGCAAATGATGATAAAAGAAGCAAAATAATTAATGATATTCTATATTTCACTTAACCTCCTTTTTAATAAATCCTAATATTGTCTTTTTATATTCCTTAAAGTCCTTTTCACAAATCTTATCACTATGAAAAATATATTTCATAACATAACTATTAATACTGCCAATAATAATATTTGCCATTATTTCCTTATTAACCTTTTTAAATTCACCCGACTTAATTCCTTGTTCAATAATCATACTCAAATGCTTCTCTCTTTTTTTATATATTTTCATTGGTCCCATTTTATTTGATTTATGAAGTTTTAAAAGAAAGTTTGGGACTTCCCTAATTAATAATTTTGCTAATGACATATTTGATGTTATTTGATTAATATTTACATCTATATATTTTTCTAATTTTTCTACTGCATTTAAATCCATTCCAATCACTTCATTCATTTTATCTATCCATTTATCAAATATGTGTTTTATACTTTTTATATATATATCTTCTTTATCCTTGAAATACAGATAAAGTGTCCCCTTTCCTACGCCAGCATATTTAGCAATATCATCAAGTGCACTCTTATCAAAGCCATTTTCTGAAAAAAAGTTTATTGCCGCATTCATGATCTTTTCTTTTTTATTCATACATTCTCCTGTCATTTCTCCTTAATATAACCAAAACTGACCAGTCAGTCAAGTGGTAAATTGTTTTTTTGAGTTTGGGAATAATAGGAATAGACCATTGGTCTATTCCTATTTGAATAATACTATTTTGCTAAATTCTAGGAAATTCACGGATTAACATGAATTATGACAGATTCCGATTGCTTTTCATTGTCATTTTCATCATAGGATACTGCCCATATCTCCACATCTGATGGATTGGGGGAGAAATCAATATTGTATTCTGCTGTAAATGTACATTCATACGGTTCTGATGTGTCTGTACTTCTTTCATAATCTGCAAAAAATACCACCTTTGCAATCCCTTGATTATCAGATGCATCAGCTGTAATTGTTACGGTTGCTCCTCTATCTACATAAATACCATCATCTGGTGAAGTGATTTCTACAGAAGAAAGAGTTAGTATGCTGCATCCGCTAAAAAGAATAATACATAATGAAATTAATACAAAAACCTTTTTATTCATTATAACTCCTTTGTATAGAATTCATTATAATTGTGAATTATTTTTTGTCAATATCGCCAATGTTTCCTGAAGAGTTACCATTAATAAATGTCCCCTTAAATTACTATAAATAAATAATTCTCAAATTCCCATAGAATTAATCATTGCAATGTCTGCCTGATAAATCAGTATTGCCTCAACCCTTTTTGGCTTATCTTTTCCCTCTTTTGAATAATTACCGATAATATCAATGATTTCTTTTGGTAAACCCATCTCTTTTGCAATAATAATTCCGGCATTAATATAATTTTCACATTTGGTTGTATTTTTATTCTTATAGCTATTATCTGTTTTTTTAATTTCTGTTAGTTTTCCAATATCATGAAGTAAACCGCCTGCATAAAGAAAATCCCAATTAATCTCAAATGGCATAGTAGGGTATGAAAATATTATTGCCTCTGCTAATCCAGATGCTCCTCTTGTTACTGCAAGTGTATGGTCAATTAGATTTATACCATAAGTATTTGTTAATAATGTAAATGGGATTCTCTGTATTTCCTTAACCGTCCATCCACCCTGTTTTGCTGCCAAAAGCCATGCTTTAACTACTTTTTCTCTAATATCAGTATTTTCTATTTTATCAAGTATTGATTCAAATTCCCTTTTCAGAAATATTTCCATCTCATTTTCCTTATTACATTTTTCAATCATAGTATTATATTAATATTCAAAACTTGAGCCGCCGATAAATTCTCTTAACACACTTGTATGTGGCATCATCTTGGGAGACATTGATTTAAAAAATGAAAGAATGAATAATAATCTCTGAGCATCTAAATAATATGGTTTGTCCTCTGTAATTTCATTAAGAAGCGGTTCAGCAAAACTCTTAAGAATAGAGAATTCATAAAGCAATGCGGAATTAAACATAACATCGCTCTCTTCCTGGAATGGAAAAATATTCTTCTCTTCTCCGCGCCTTACGCTTCTCCACATTGCAAATGTTTGTTCGGCAGTATGATTTCTAAACTGATAATCCCTAACAATGCGTCTTATCAGACGATTATCGGTTGTTGATATTCTGTGAGTATCATCAATATTTATCTGAGTTAATGCAGATACATATATTTTCAGTTTCTGTGATTTTGGAACACTTTTGGTAAGTCGTTCATTAAGACCATGAATACCTTCAATAATGATTATATGATTTTTTTCTATTTTACTTTTTACACCTGATGGTTTACTTGTTCCTGTATGAAAATCAAACACAGGCAATTCAACCTCTTCAAGATTAATTAGATTTTTCAAATCCTCATTAAATAAATCCAATTCAATTGCTTCTATTGATTCATAATCCGGCTTACCCTTTTCATCCAAAGGTGTTTTTCCTCTATCAACAAAATAATTATCAAGTGAAATCCCCGTTGTGGTAATTCCCAATACACTAAGCTGAACAGTTAATCGTTTAAGAAAAGATGTTTTCCCTGATGAAGAAGGTCCTGCAATAGAAATTAATTTTAATTCCCCTCTTCTCTCATTCACATTATTGGCAATATCAACAATTTTTCTTTCATGTAATGCTTCAGCAACATGAACAAGATGATTTAATCTATCGGATTCTATTGATTTATTTAAGTGTTCAACATTTTGCCAATTAAGAATTTTTGCCCATTTCTCAGTTTCAAGAAATACATTGAATAGTTTTTCCTGACCCCTTTTTTCATACTCTTTGGAAGCAAACATAATCATTCCCGGAGGATAATAATTAATATATGCTCCATCAAGCTCACCTGTTGAATTCACAAGTGGTGTATGAAAGAAATCCTTCATATCCTTATATTCTGCGTAAAAAGCACCATCAATAGAACTATTTTTCAACAAATTAACTTTTTCTTCATTATCTATAAAAATTTCAAGTAATTCATCTTTTGTTTTGTATTTTGAAAGTATAGGTTCATTCTTTTCAATAAGATTCTTAAACTTTTTATTGATCTCCTCCACATCCTGCTTTGAGATAAGTATATTGGAATATACTTCACAGTATAATCCTCCATTTATAGTATGTTCAATCTTGAGTTCAGCATTATCAGAGATATTATCAATAATATGTGCTACAACAAGAATAAGAGAGTGCTGAATCACATATTTACCATGAATTGAATCACTATAAACAGAAGAAATATCTGAATAATCCCCACAATTTGAAAAAGGAATTAATTTTCCATTTCTTGAATAACAAACAATTTTTCCCATTATACTCCTTTTCTTACAGCTGGTGAGCGGAATTGAACCGCTGACCTACGCGTTACGAATGCGTTGCTCTACCAGCTGAGCTACACCAGCAAGATATTTAAGTTTATTCATATCTTCATTAATGTCAATGCAAATAGCCCTATTAAAAGTATGTATATAAACTAATATCGGCTTTTTGGCGAAATCCGTTTTTTTCGGTTATTTCGGAGGAGTATCTACCTGTAAGGGATACATAATCATTATGCCATCCAATTGTTATTTCTCCTTTAAATGACAATTCTTCAGGATATCTGTAATATAATGTCAATGGAATCTCATCATAATTTTCATTATACATATTAAAGGTTGCTTCCGGTTTAATCCGAATATAAAGTGCCTTATAAATATTGTATTTTGCTCCGATTCCCACTGTGCTTCCCCTAATGCCAATATCGTCAATCTCAACATAATTATCTCTATATGAACCCAATAAGTCCCTCAATATAACCATTAATTCAATTGTCCATTTTGTTTCCTTAATTGTTGCTATGCCGCCAATATCTTTTATTGTATAATTCTGATATGTTCCAACTGAATTTGTGTTAAGTTCATTTGAATATGAAGAACTAAGATTATAGAATACATTGTCGCCAATTTTATTAATCCCACCCTTTATCATCTGAGTGATCATTTCACTGTTTTCCATTTGATTATTACTGAGATATTGATGTTCAATAAATGGGGATAAACCATTAGACATTCTATATTCAAAATGTGTAAATTCATAAATATTCTTATTATAAATATAGTCACTATTAAATGATCCAACTGTTAATGCATTATCCGAATATCTGATCTGTGAAAAGGCATTTATACTATTAGTGAAAAAATCCGTTTTTATTCCATACTCTCTTTTTGCAACAGGAGTGTTTGAAATCACATTTTCCGTTATTTTTATATATTCACCCTCAAATTCATCAAACACATAATTCCCACTTAATGTATCATATACATAATCACCTTTACCTATTCCTGCATATATATATGATTCACTAATCATATAATCGGATACAGATGTTAATAAAAGATTCTGTGAATATGTCCATTGTGGAATAATGATTCCATTTATATTAAGACGCATAAATAAATTATTTTTTATTTTTAAATCATCTTCTGTATGCCTATATTGTCCATTTATATTAGCATTTGTTCTTAAAAAACTAAAACTTGTTTTAAAATCAAATGCATCTATCTTTTTAAAATTATTTTCTCTATTTTGCTTTTCATTAATATATGAAATAGTAAAATAATTACTTAATCCCAGTATTCCTTTATGCCTTGTATAGTCAGTTGCATTTCTATATTCGGTTTCATAAACATATTCCGGTAAAAATATAAATATTTTTTTCCCGATTTTATAATTATCTAATTCATAAATTTTTCTCTCTCCATAAGAATCTCTTCTTCTTGTAAAACCCGTTCTAATACCCCAAATGCTATCTGTCTTCATTTTTATTGTTTTACTTGTTAATGAATCTGCAAATGATATTTTCATATTTGTTTTAAGATATCTGGAATAATTCATATTTACAGTAATAATATTTTGTACCTCTGCTCCTGACAGGTTCCCTGTTTTAGCAAGATAGTCCGCATCTTCATTATCCCTTTCAAACCATACATCTCTATAAAGTGTTGATAAATAAATCCTTTTTAATGCTGTACCTGCTGAAATTATGCCAAAGTTTATTAAACCCGAATTGTATTCTGCTAAATAGGATACATCCTTATCATAAGGTGACAAAAGTACATATCTGTTTCTTTTATAAAACCCTCCACCTGCATTTAATGATAAGTATCCGTTTCCTACGGGATATTTTATATTGCCGGCAAAATAATTTGATTCAAATGGAATATTAACAAATCTTCCTGGTAAATAATTGCCATTATTTGTTCCTGCATAAACATAAGCATTAATAAGTGGATTAAATATATAATCACCATTACCCATTCCAATATAAAAAAATCTTGCCTTATAATCTCCGCTATTAAACCCCGCAAAAACAAGGATTGAATAACTATAAAAATAATCTCCCAAATTATCACCAACGAATTCAATGCTGCTTAAAAAAACTTTTGAGGAATCAGAATTAATTGTTTCAAATATTTCTCTATCATCTTCATCAACAATGGTTTGTTCCTCTCTAATATATATAATATTTACAATTGAATCCATTGCTGAAAACCCACCATAGTAGCCCGTTATTGGATGAGATCCCTCATAGGTCTGAAATTCAACATAAATAAGTGTGTTTGAATCAACAATTCTTTTGGGAGTAAAATATAGTTCACCATTTTGATAATTAATTGTATAATCCTCATCATCTCCTTCTATCAATCTTTCACCATTTATGAAGATCTTCTCACTACCAGGGGCAATAATATATTCTGCAAGTGTAATTTCTTCCACAAGAAGATATGGACCCTGTACATTATCATAACAGTAAAATTCAATTTGCCTAAATTGTCCCTTCTGTCCGGCAATTGCTCCCTTAAATCCAAATCGTCCTTTTTTTATATTACCATAAACACCCAGGATTTCCCTATTTCTCATTGTGAATTTCCCCTGATAACCTGTAAATGTATTATTTCCCAATGAGAACATATTAAGAGAATCATATATACTAATATTAACATTTTCAATCTGAGATACTGGAATATTATAAGTATTAAGTATTCCCTGAGTACCATCATCATAGATATATCCCGAAAGTATCCATTTGTCCGAAATATTTCCTTCAATATTGAGCTCTAATGTCTGATTCATTGTTACATTACCGGAATTTCCCACATTTACTATAAAACCCTTAATGCCTCCAAAATATATATTATCATTTCCTGCTATTATTAATTTATCATTAGCCATAATACTATCATTAATAACACTTTTCTCCATTTTTTTATAGACAAAATTTCTGTATTTTACTTGTGGTTTAATGGGTTCATATATTATCATTAATGAATCACTATCTATATCAAATCTGATTTTCCCATTCTTAAATTCATAATCCCGTCCCACTTTGAATATGTAATTATTATTTTTTATCAGTAATGAACCATCAATAATCACATATTCCATTTGCAATGTGTCATTAATACCAATATTTATCATTTCAAGTGTATCAGGAAATATTATAATTGAAACAATAATTAGTAAAATAACAGTTAAAAAATATTTCATTTTATTTCAAGAGATTTTATATTATTATGCTGAAGAAAATATACTTTATTATTTTTAATAGTAAATGGAGTTTTAATATTGAAAGCCATTATTAATGCCTTTTCACCATTTTCATAAAAATATAATGAGTCATTTGAAGTATAATAAATTCTTTCTCCAATAATATCCATATAATCAATACTCTGATTTTCCTGAATTAATATTTCTCTCTTATCCTCATTTACTTGCATAATAATATTATTAGATAGCAGTAAGATCTCATCATTCATCATTCTTCGCATTAAATTGGTATGTATTGAAATTATTGATGTTTCAATATTCTTTGAATCATTTCTAAAAAAGAAATTAATGTTTTTTGTCTTATCATTATAAAGATAAAAACCATCCGAAACCCTTACAAATTTCATATAATTATTCTGCATTTCCAAAAATCCTTTTTCCCTTCCATTGGCAGTAATAATATATATTCTATTTTCTGCAAGTAAATATATATCATAGGCAAAAACAGAAATATCGCTTGGAATATAATCAAGATGTTTTGTCCAAATAGTTTTATTGTCATCTACTGATTTGAGTTCACTGCCTGATAATATAATGATTCTACCTGTATTATCAGATATAAGCATTCCGGAATATCCCGAATCACTTTTAAAAGCAAATGAACAGATAAGAATACTAATTAGTAGCCAGATTTCTATCCGATTGAATATCTTTAACATGGTTTTCATCTACATTAACAGGATAATTACCGCTAAAACAGGCATCACAGAACATATTTTCTTTTTGTTTCATTCCCTCTATTAATCCCTTTATTGATAAATAATGCAAAGAATCCGCTCCTATCTTATCCTTTATATTCTCAATCTCCATTTTATTTGCAATGAATTCATCCTTTCTCTGCATATCAATACCAAAGAAGCAGGGATACTTTAATGGTGGAGAATAGACAGCAAAATGCACTTCCTTTGCTCCTGCCTGTTTAACAATTTCTACAATAGATTTTGATGTATGTCCTCTCACAATAGAATCGTCAATAAGAAGAATGGATTTACCAATTATTTCATCTCTTATAGGATTCAATTTTTCCCTTACTGCACTTTTTCGCCTTTCATTTCCAGACATAATAAATGTCCTTCCCACATATCTGTTTTTAATCAAACCCTCTCTATATGGAATACCCAATTTATTAGCACATGCCAATGCAGCAGTTCTCGATGTATCCGGGACAGGCATACATACATCAAATTCATTTTTTCTACTCATTAATTCATCTGCTAATTTTTCTCCAAGATCATATCTTACCTTGTACACATTCATTGAATCAATTGTAGAATCAGGTCTTGCAAAATATACCCATTCAAATATACATGCAGTTTGCGATGATTTAGTAATTCGTTTTTTGAATACTTCTCCGCTATCAGCTATAAAAATAACTTCTCCGGGTTTCACATCTGTAAATTCCCTGATTCCTAAAATATCAAGGGAAACAGATTCGGATGCAAATACATGTTTTTGATTCTTTTTTCCATATATTAATGGCTTGAATCCCTTTGGATCCCTGAATGCCAAAAACCCTTTATTTGCAATATATGCAATAACCGAATAACTACCCTGAACTTCATTAAACACATTTTTAACCGCATCACATATACTGTCAAAATCTACATTTTTTCTCTGTTCAAGATAATGAGCAAATATATTTAAAATAATTTCGACATCAACATCAGTATTAATATAACGATTATATACATTTTGTAATTTCTTTTTTAAAGAAAAATAGTTTAATACATTACCATTATGAGCCATAATAATACCATAAGGGATATTAACAAATAATGGCTGCGCATTTTCAACCCCGCCTTTACCTATTGTGGGGTATCTCACATGACCAATTCCGGTACTACCCTTAAATTTATCAACATCATCATTGTCAAATGCACCTGTTACAAGGCCATTACATTTTTTAATATTAAAATGATTGTCATAGGTTGCAATACCACATGTATCCTGTCCCCTATGCTGTATCATTTTTAATCCCTTGTATAAATCAACAAATGCATTGTCCGAACCGATTACTCCGAATATTCCGCACATAATTTATCTCCATTTGTAATTCTATTACCATTAAGGAAATCCCTAATATTCATTACCTTTTTCCCAGATAATTGCAATTTCAGTATTTCCAATGAACCACTATTAGTATATAAAATAATTCTACCTTTTTCAACTGCTAATATGCCTTTTCCATTTGATGATTTTATTTCAATAAGTCGGCTTTGCCTTAATTTTATTTGCTTACTATTTAGATATGCTTTTATTCCAAATTCTGAAAGACCATTAATTCTATTATTTAAGTCCTTAGCCGAATAATTAGGTGAATATAATAGATCGCTTTTTTTAATTTTATCAGCAAATGTTACTTTTTCAGCATCCTGCTTTATTAATTGAAAATCATTAGCCCAATCAAAGGAAACAAACATTTGTGATGCAAGGTTTACTAATTTTTCTTTTAATTCTATGTATGTCATATTATCGCTTATTTCGCATGATTTCTGCATAATTACAGGACCATCATCCATCTTTTCATTCATTTTGAAAAATGTTATTCCTGTTTTTTTATTATCATTCATTATTGCTCTATTTATAGGAGCCGCTCCCCTTAATTTAGGAATTAGTGATGGATGAATATTTACTGACATTTTTTTGGGTAATTCAATAAATACCTTTTCTAAAATATATCCATAACTAAAAATCAAAAAATAATCATATTGATCTTTTTTTAATATATCAAATAATTCTTGTGTTATTTTCTTCCCTGTTTTAATGAATTTAACCCTATATTCACGGGCAAAATCCGCAAGAGGAGATTCTTTTGTTTTTCTTCCCCTTCCGGATTTCCTGTCTTCACCTGTTATGATCAAGGATGGATATTTATCAGCAGGTAAAGTTCTCAAAAATTGAGAACTTGTTTCATCATTGCCGATAAATACATAATTATTCATTTAATTTCAGATCTGCATTATCCTCAATAATCTTAGTTATTGTTGATTTTAATACCTTGATTTCCACTTTTGGTGCAATTTCAATATGAACAATATCTTCTTTAATAAGTTTAATTTCACCAAGCATTCCTGCTGATGTCACTACCTTATTTCCCCTTTTCAACTCTTCAAGCATTTTTTTGTGTTTCTTTCCTGCTCTCTGCTGCGGCAGAATGAATAACAGGTAAAGCGCTGCAAACATAACAATAATAGGCAAAAAAGTCATTATTGGATTTGCTGATGTCTGTCCAGTTTGCAGAAAAAGCATTGATCTTAAAAGCATTAAGCCTCCTTTGTAAAATCAAATAATAGGTATTATTAACTATTTGTCAATATTCTATATTTTCCTGTGAAAATTTTATTTTATTATATGCATATTGACTAGGCGTACCATGCCAATAATAATATTTAATTTCCCAGAATTATTGTCACTTATGGTCATCTTAAGTATGAGAGAAAATAAAAATAGATTAAATATTAAATGAAATTTGTAATTTTTGGTCAATATTTTTTAATTGTTCCGGAGTGAGATAGCCAATTTTTCTATTAATCAATTCTTCAGGAATTGTCATAATGAAATCTAATCTTAATAGTGATTTTTTCATAAATCCATTTAGTTTAGATTTTTCAATAATCAATTCCAAATCCATTATATCATCAGGAATATGTGAAGTAATTGCAGATAAAATATAATCATTATATCTATGAACAATATTATGTGAAGAAAGTATAAGTGCGGGTCTTCCTTTTTGCACTTTGACACCATTAGTTATTAGAAAAGGAAATTTAACAATAACTATATCTCCTTTATTATATTTCATATAGATCCTCGGAATCATTTGCCCATATCTTTTCAAGTGATTTCTGTTGACTTAATAGGTAATTATATTTTGCATCACTTTTTCTTATAATTATAAATTCCACAAAGTCCTTTACTTCCTCAAACAATTCTTGAGGTAAATTATCTATTTCCTTTTTTAAATATTCTCTTTCTTTAACTGGATTTTTCATCCTATATCTCCTTATTTAGAGTATTTAAATGATATATGAAAAAATGAAAAAATCAAGAAGAA
>CBDUZN010000019.1:0-15704 GCA_965371715.1 uncultured bacterium
GAGAATAGATGGACAGATTAAAGAAACTGGAAAACCATAGTATTTATATTTTAAGGGAATCATACAGTAGATTCAAAAATTTATGTATGCTTTGGTCAATAGGCAAAGATAGTACAGTTATGTTATGGCTTGCAAGAAAAGCATTTTTTGGTCATGTACCATTTCCTCTTGTGCATATTGATACACATTTCAAGATAAAAGAAATGATTACATACAGAGATGCACTTGTGAAAAAATGGCATCTTGATTTAATCTATGGACAAAATACTGATGCTCTTAAAAACAAACAAACATTTCCAGACAATAATACCAGTAGACTTGAATGCTGTCGCAATCTAAAAACAGAGGCACTTGCGAATACATTAAATGGAAATTGGCCAAGATACAGGTTTAATCATAAATTACAAAAATATGAAAAGGACAGGAATAAGGAACCATATACTGGGGTAATTGTGGGAGTTCGATCAGATGAAGAGGGAAGCAGATCAAAAGAACGATACTTTTCACCAAGAGACAGGAATTCCGATTGGAATGTAGAAGATCAACCACCTGAATTCTGGAATCAATTCAAAACCGATTTCGCACCCGGAACACATGTGAGAATTCATCCATTATTAGATTGGACTGAACTTGATATCTGGGAATATATTAAATATGAAAACATTTCTGTTGTGCCACTATATTTTGATAATGGAAAAAAGAAAAGGTATAGATCACTTGGATGCTGGCCCTGTACAAAACCAGTTGATTCAGATGCTAATGATCTTGACGGTATTATTGAAGAATTAAAAACAGGCAAATTTACAAATATCGCAGAGAGAAGCGGCAGGGATCAGGATAAGGAAGATGGGGGTGGATTGGAAGAATTAAGAAGAAATGGATATATGTGAAGGATAAAAGAAGTAGCTAGTACGCTAGAAAAGAAAGAAAAGAAAGAAAGGAAAAAGAATAATGGATTCTGCATAAAATGCACAATGACAGAGAAAAAGGAATGACACAGAAAGAATGGATAAGATGAATAATCAAGATATAAGATTAGCAGTTGTTGGACATGTTGATCATGGTAAAAGCACGATACTTGGCAGATTGTTGGCTGACACGCATTCTTTACCGGATGGGAAACTGGAATTTGTAAAAGAGAATTGCAGAAGAAATTCCAAACCATTTGAATATGCATTCCTTCTTGATGCCCTTAAAGACGAACAGGCACAAGGTATAACAATTGATGCAGCAAGGATATTTTTTAACACAAAGAAAAGAAAATATACAATAATGGATGCTCCAGGTCATATAGAATTTTTAAAAAACATGGTAACAGGCGCATCAAATGCAGATGCTGCACTTCTTGTTATTGATGCTGAAGAAGGTATTAAAGAAAATTCAAAAAGACATGGATATCTTCTTTCAATGCTTGGAATAAGACAAGTAACAATTGTGATTAACAAAATGGATCTTATTGATTATTCTGAAAAGATATTTAAAAAAATTAAAAGTGAATATGGAGAATTTTTGAAAGAAATCAATATAAAACCATTAAGTTATTTACCTGTTAGTGGTATTAAGGGCGATAATATTGTAAGAAAATCAAAAAATATGCCATGGTATCATGGAAAAACACTTTTAAAAACACTTGATGAATTTATTAGTCCGGAATTACCAATTCATAAGCCTTTAAGAATTCCGGTACAGGATATTTATAAATTTACTAAAGATAATGATAATAGACGGATCATTGCAGGAAGAATTGAATCCGGAAAAATCAAATCCGGAGATAGTATAATTTTTCTTCCTTCTGGTAAAAAAACTGTTGTTAAAACAATAGAATATTTTAATGGAAATAAAAACAATAAAGATATTGCCGGGAATTCAACAGGATTTACTATAAAAGAACAAATATATATTAAAAGAGGACAAATTGCCGTAAAAATTGATGAAAGGAAACCTTATGTAAGCACTGTTTTCAAGGCAAATATTTTTTGGCTTGGTAAAAATCCTATTAAGCAGGACAATGAATATGATATAAAACTTGGTACGGCAAAGGTGAAAGCCGTAATAAAAAAAATAAACAAGGTTATTGACGCTTCTACTCTAAGTAAACAGAAGAAGAGAAAGATTGATAAAAATGATACGGCAGAAGTTGTTTTTGAATTACAAAATGAAATTGCATTTGATACAATTGATGAGATCTCTGAAACTTCAAGATTTGTTATAATTGAGGATTATGAAATTTGCGGTGGTGGTATTATTATTGAATCAATTAAAGATAGGAATGAAAAAATCAGAAAAAAAGTATTATTAAGAGATGAAAAGTGGATTACATCCGATATAAGCCATAAGGAAAGAGCAGTTAATTATAATCAGAAATCACAGCTTATACTGATTACAGGCAAAAAAAACAGTGGTAGAAAAATACTTGCAAGGGAACTTGAAAAGAATCTTTTTTATGAAGGAAAGTATGTATATTATATGGGTATGGGGAATGTACTTTATGGTGTTGATGCTGATATTAAGGTGCCGTTAAATATGAATAAAAGAGAAGAGCATATAAGAAGACTTGCTGAAATTGCATATTTAATGATGGATTCAGGAATTATTCTTATTGTAACCGCACTTGAATTAAACACAAATGATATTAATCTTATAAAAACAATTATTGAATCTGATAATATTATTTCTATATGGACAGGTAAAAATATATCAACCGATATTATTCCTGATATCCAATTTAAGAATATTGATAAAACGACAATTGAATCTATTAAAAGTATATTAAGTGAAAAAAATCTGATATTTAATCCGGAATGATTATGAAAAATGAAAATATATTAAGACAGGAAACAAGAATTCATAAAATAGATAGAGAGAATCTATTGAAACAGAAGGGATGTGTACTCTGGTTTACAGGATTATCGGGATCAGGCAAATCAACTATTGCATCAAAGATTGAATATAATCTTTATAAAATGGGGAAATTAACCTATTTAATGGATGGAGATAATATAAGGCTTGGACTTAATATTGATTTGGATTTTTCACCGGAAAGTAGAGATGAAAATATAAGACGCATTGGGGAGGTATCTCTACTGTTTGCTGATAGTGGTATAATCACACTTGTTTCATTCATTTCTCCTTATAGAGCAATGAGAAATATTGTAAGAGAAAAAATTGGAAAATCATTTATTGAAATTTTTGTTAAAGCAGATATAGATATTTGCAAAAAAAGGGATCCTAAAGGTCTTTACTTAAAAGCGAGTAAAGGTGAGATAGATGAATTTACAGGAATATCTGCTCCATACGAAGAACCAGTAAAACCTGAAATTGTTTTGGATACTGAGAAAATGTCGATAGATGAAGAAGTAATTGAAGTGATTGATTATCTAAAAAAAGGAAATTTTATCTAAAATGAAGAATAGAATCATTGAGTATTTGAAAAAAAATAAAATTGATTTACAGGGTAAAAAAATAATTATTGGATTTTCAGGTGGACCTGATTCAATGTTATTATTACGCTTTCTTTTAGATATCAGAAATGATTATGATATTAATTTGCACATAATGCATTTAAACCATAATGAAAGACCTGAAGCGGACAAAGAAGAAGAATTTGTTGAATTATTCTGCAAAGAAAATAATGTGAGTTACTCCCTATATTCAGAACAGATTTTAGATTTAAGTGAGATTAATAAATTGGGTTTTGAAATGGCAGCACGCGAAAGAAGATTATATTATTTTCAGAAAGATCTAAAAAAATACAATGCTGACTATATAATGACAGGACATAATCTTGATGATAGAATTGAAACAATGCTTCTAAATCTTGAGAGAGGCACTGGTTTAAGAGGACTTGTTTCAATGCGATTAAAGAGCGGTATATTTATTAAACCGATTTTATTTTTAACACGAAAGGAAATCAGAGATTATATAAATAAGAATAATATTACTTATATTGAAGATCTAACAAATTTTAATGAAAAACTTGGTAGAAATAGAATCAGAAAAAGAATAATGCCAATTCTTGATGAATTTATAAAAGGTGGAGTTAAACGAATTGAACATTCAATGGATATTCTTGAAGCAACTGAAAATGCAATAAATAAATTATCAAGCAAAGCAATTGAAGATGTTTCAGAAATCAATGAACAAGCAATTACTTTTGATATTAAAGCTGTTTTGGAAATGGAATCATCAGTGCAAAGATTGATTCTATATTATGGAATTAAAAAGAGATTTAGAGTAAATGCACATATTATTGATGAAATAATAAAAGTTTTAAGATCAGAAAAAAAATATATTAAGAAATCGTTTAATGAGTTTTTAACGATTCGGGATTATAATAATCTAATAATAAAAGAAATGGATGAAAATGATATACAAGAAAATAGATTATGTGAATTGAAAACCAAAATTGAATATAATGGCTACAAATTGCAGAAGGAAGCATCTTCTGTGCCGGATAGATTTGATGATAACAATTTTGTTTGCTTTCCTAAAAACACTGGAAAAATGTATATTAGAACATTTGAAATGGGTGATAGATTTTCACCATTTGGACTTAATGGAACAGTTAAATTAAAAGATTTTTTTATTAATAATAAAATAAGCAGAAATAAACGGAAGAGAATTCCTCTTCTTGTAAATAGTGATAATGAGATTCTTTGGATTACAGGTATGAGAAGAACTTCCAAATATCCTATAACAAATAAAAAGGAGTGTATCATTGTTCGAAGAAAAGAAGATTGATGTGCTTATTGATGAGAAACAAATAGATGATAAGATAACAGAACTTGCTGAGAAATTATCAAATGAATACAAGAGTAGTAATCCTATATTCATTATTGTTCTAAAGGGAGCTTTTGTTTTTGCTTCTCATTTACTTCTCAAAATGAATATACCTCTTAATATTGATTTTATGGTTATTTCAAGTTATGGTAATAACACTGAAAGTTCAGGTATTGTGAGAATTGAAGAGGATATGTCATTAAATATTGAAAATAGACATGTAGTGATTATAGAAGATATTATTGATACAGGTACTACATTGAATTATTTAAGAAAAAAAATTAAAGCAAATAATCCTAAATCATTAAAAATAATTACACTTTTGGATAAACCATCAAGGAGAAAGGTTGATATTAAGGTTGATTATTCATGCTTTGAGATTGAAGATTATTTTGTTGTCGGTTTTGGACTTGATTATGCACAATTTTACAGAAATCTCCCATATGTGGGATTTATATCGGAGGAATGATGACAGGAATGAATTTTAAACCAACTAAGAAATGGCGCTCACTAATTATATGGGGAATACTAATAGTATCTTTTATTGTTGTTAGTGTAATTTATACAAATTTTTCAGAAAAGGCAGAGGATATTGAATTCAGTTATTTCTACAGTGAATTAATGGCTGGAAATATTAAGAAAGTGGATATTACGGATAAGGAAATTGTTGGGGAATATTATAATACAAAACAAAGGTTCAAAACACTTATTCCTTATGAAGATAGTGATTTAATTAGAGAAATGATTACTCAGGGTGTTGAAATAAATGTAAAAACACCTGGTAGTTTTTGGACAAATATATTACCTTATCTTATTCCTATAATGATGTTTGCTTTTCTATGGTTTATCTTGTTCAGACAGATGTCTGCCGGACAGAACAAGGCATTCGGATTTGGTAAAAGTAAAGCAAAAATGGTTTTAATGCAAAAAGTGACATTTAAAGATGTTGCAGGAGTAGTGGAAGCAAAAGAAGAATTGAAGGAAATCGTTGATTTTCTAAGTCATCCCGGCAAATATACCAGACTTGGAGGAAAGATACCAAGAGGAATAATTCTTCTTGGTGCTCCTGGAACAGGAAAAACATTATTGGCTAAATCTGTTGCAGGTGAGGCAAAGGTACCGTTTTTCACAATAGCAGGTTCGGATTTTGTTGAAATGTTTGTTGGAGTAGGAGCTTCAAGGGTAAGAGATCTTTTTAATAAAGCAAAGGTAAATTCTCCATCAATTGTATTTATAGATGAAATTGATGCTGTTGGAAGACATAGAGGAGCAGGAATTGGCGGTGGTCACGATGAGAGAGAACAAACCCTAAATCAACTTCTTGTGGAAATGGATGGATTTGATACAAATGAGGGTGTTATTGTAATGGCGGCTACAAATAGACCTGATATACTTGATCCTGCTTTATTAAGACCGGGAAGATTTGATAGAAGAGTTATTATTGATAGTCCCGATGTAAAGGGAAGAGAAGATATTTTCAAAATTCATACAAGAAAAATTCCTATAAATGATGATGTCGATTATCAAATTTTAGCAAAATCAACGCCGGGTTTTGTTGGAGCTGACATTGCAAATATGGTAAATGAAGCAGCATTATTAGCTGCAAGAAAAGATAAGATGAAAGTGGAAATGGAGGATTTTGAAGAAGCAAAAGATAAGGTGGTAATGGGATTAGCAAGAAAATCTGTTGTTATTTCTGAAGAGGAAAGAAAAATTTCCGCGTATCATGAATTGGGGCATGTATTATGCGCAATTTATTCAAAGCATGCTGATCCTGTACATAAAGTAACAGTTATTCCTCGTGGTAGAGCATTGGGTGTAACGCAATTCCTTCCTGTTAATGATAAACATCTGTATTCAAAAGATTATTTAATGGATCAGATTGTAGCAATTTTAGGCGGTAGAGCTGCTGAGATGCTTATATTTGATTCAGTTACAACAGGAGCAGGTAATGATATAAAGAGAGGAACAGAGATTGCTCACAAAATGGTTTGTGAATGGGGCATGAGTGAAAAAGTCGGTGCTATTATGTATGCTGATCCTAATGATAGTATTTTTCTTGGCAGAGAAATCAATCAGAGAAAGGAATTTTCCGATGAAACAGCAAAAATAATTGATGATGAAATAAAAAATATTATTGATATTTCGTTAAATGTTGCACTTGATATTCTTAAAAAACATGATAAGGAATTACATAAACTTGCATCATATCTTTTGGAAAGGGAAACCCTTAATAAGAATGATATTGATAAAATCATTGAAGGAAAGAAATTATTACCTATGAAGAAAATTGCAGAGGAGAAAAAGGATAATGGCTCAGAAAAAAAAGATTAATAAAAAGAAAATTGAAAAAGCAGTGAAGATGATATTAGAATCTATAAATGTTGATCCTAATAAACAGGGATTAAAAAACACCCCTAAAAGGGTAGCAGATATGTATGAAGAAATATTTTCCGGATTAACAAGAAAAGTAAAATTAGATATCAATCTTTATGATACGGAAAATCAGGATGAGATGATTGTGTTAAGGGATATTTCTTTTTACTCAATGTGTGAACATCACCTTTTACCTTTTTATGGAGTTGTGCATATTGCATATATTCCCAAAAACAATAAAATAACTGGTTTCTCAAATCTTATTGAGGTTATTGATATACTTTCAAAAAGACCTCAAATCCAGGAACAACTAACAACTGATATTGCTAATATGCTTGTTAAACAATTAAATCCAAGAGGATTATTAGTTATTGTAGAAGCGGAACAATTATGTCTATATATGAGAGGTATAAAAAAACCAGGTGTTTATACATTAACAAGTGCAGTTAGAGGCATAATGAAAAAAGATATTACAAGAGAAGAAGCACTAAATCTTATAGGAGCTGGCAGGAATAAATGAAAATTTATCTTATCAAGAAAGATGATTGCAATATTACTGAGATAATTAAACGCATAGGAGTAGATGAGTGCTGCGTTAATCATCTTGATAGTAAAACCAGAACACATGTATTTTTTCTCAAAGATGCTCGTATTGAGCAAGTCAATATTATTAAACAGACAGCTTTAAGTGTGGGATGTGATGCAGCTATCCATAGATATATTATTTCAGGGAACATAGGGAATTCAAATGCTATTCTTATGTGTAATGAATCACAATTAGAAAAAATTGGTACCAAATTAGCGAATCAACCGTTTTCGCTTAGTAAAGCTGTAACACAGATGCTTAATATTGTTAGAAATGAATTGAATTGGACAGTGCGTGGTAAAAATATTCTTAAAAACCGAAAATTTCTTATTATGGGTATATTAAATATTACACCGGATTCTTTTTTTGACGGAGGTAAATATACAGAACCAGAAAAAGCATTAAAATTTGCCGAACAAATGATAATGGAAGGTGCAGATATTATTGATATTGGTGGAGAATCAACAAGACCATATAGTGAAAAAATTGATATTAATGAAGAAATGAAAAGAATCATTCCAATTGTAAAATCAATAAGAAAAAAATTTCCTAAGATATTAATTTCTGTTGATACTAATAAGTCCGAAGTTGCCAATGCAGTCCTACATGAAGGAGTAGATATTATTAATGATATAAGTGGGTTTACATTTGATACAAATATGGCAAAAACCTTAAAAACATTTAATGCATCCGCAGTAATCATGCATATAAAAGGTATTCCAAAAAATATGCAAACAAATCTGGAATATAATGATTTAATGATTGAAATTACTGATTTTCTTAATGATTCAATTAATATTGCAATTAATGCAGGTATAAATGAGCAAACTATTATTGTTGATCCCGGAATAGGATTTGGTAAATCAATTGATGATAATTTTTCAATTATTGAAAATATTGATTTTTTAAAAACATTAAAAAGACCAATTATGATAGGTACATCAAATAAAAGTTTTATTGGTAATACACTTAATGAAAATATTGAAAACCGCTTGGAAGGAACAATAGCATCAAATGTAGCGGCTTATATAAAAGGAGTAAGTGTTTTTCGTGTTCATCATGTAAAGGAACATATTAGAGCATTAAATATTGCAGAAAGGATAAAAGATGCTTACATTTAATATACTTGATGTATTAGATATTATACTTGTTGCCTTTGGAATTTATCATATATTGAAGCTTGTGAAGGGTACGCGAGCAATGCAGATGTTTATTGGTGTGGTTTTTATTTTTCTAATTACATTTTCAGCAAACATTATGCATCTTACTGCTTTATCATGGATACTCAATTCTTTAAAAACGGTTTGGATTATTGCTTTTGTTATAGTGTTTCAACCAGAAATCAGAAATGCTTTAACAATGCTTGGCAAATCAAGAATTGTACGATTTTTTTATGAACATGATAGAAAGACATTTATTGATGAAATTGTCAGATCGGTGCAAAAACTATCAGATATTGGAATAGGAGCACTTATTGTAATTGAAGGAAGAGTTGGGGTTAAAAATATTATTGATTCAGGGATTAAAATAAATGCTGAATTAAATTCCGATTTAATTGTATCATTATTTAGTAAAACGGCACCTCTTCATGATGGTGCAATAATTATTAAAGATGAAAAAATTGTAGCAGCATCCTGCATTTTACCACTTTCGGAAAATCCACTTCCGGATATAAATTTGGGTACAAGGCATAGGGCTGCATTGGGATTATCTGAACAGACAGATGCTCTTATAATTATAGTGTCTGAGGAGAGAAGGACTATTTCAATTGCATATAAAAGTAAATTAAGGAGAGAAATTGATACAATTTCACTTAAAAAAGAAATTAGAACATTTTATTTGTAAAACAATAATTATTTTAATTTTTTTACCATTAATGCTTTATCCTTCTAATGAGGAAGATCAAGTATTATACGAGAATACAAAATTTGTTGAATTTATGAAAATTGTTATACCAATTTCTATTGTATCAACCGGATTAGTACTTGTATCCCGTGAAGAATTCAGGATATTACTTACAGATAAATGGGCACAATTTACAAGTCCCAATCATACTTCCCCTGATCAGCAGACTGAATTTTATATTAAACCATTAAGTGAGCAATCTATGCAGAATACACAATGTGATAAGGGTGTTCATTTTATGTTTTCATATTTACCTGTTATTCCAGTTGCAATGATTTTAGACAGAGGATATTATTTTTTAACAGAAGGCAAAATAAAAAATAAATTATCAAAATGGTCTATATGGTCAGGAGTAGCATTTGTTACTGGATTTGGTTTTTTAGAAGAGTATATGGATGGTCATCAAGAGTATGAGGGTTTTGATCTTATTGATGTTGGTTTTAATACGGCAGGAACACTATTTGCAATTATGAAATATTATGGTATTATTGATTACATTGATTTTTACTGGTCTTTTAATAGAAGAATGCATGAAAACTCATCGGATTACGGAAAATACCAATGGTGGACATTTATGAAAGGTTATGAATTTGCAGTTAATATAGATTTGTTTTCTCTATTGACAGAGATAAAAAAGGATAATAGTATATTCAATTTACTAATAAGAACACCGGGATATATACCCGATTTAAAGAAATTATCTTATTCTCGATATAATTAAGGAGGATTAATGTTTAAGAAAGAAAAGATTATTGGTGCATTATTATTTATTATTGTACTGGGTGGATATTTTTATACTATTACTCCAACATTGCCTTTCTGGGATTGTGGCGAATTTATTGCCTGTGCATTTACAATGGGAGTTCCTCATCCTCCGGGTACGCCTTTAATGGTTATTATTGGCAGTGTATTTACAAAGATATTCTTTTTTATTAGTGAGGTAGCAGTTAGAGTGAATCTCATGTCAGCAATTTCTTCTGCTTTATCAGCATTATTCCTTTATCTGATAATGATGAATATATTTTCCAAACTCAAACAAAAACCAGGGATTAAAACACAATGGATAAACATTATTTCTTCATTTTCGGCAGGATTAGCAGCATCATTCTTTTATTCTGTATGGTTATCTTCAGTTGAAGCTGAGGTTTATACACCATCTATGTTTATTACACTATTACTGGTTTGGATAACATTAAAGGGATGGGATCGTCTTAATGAAGCAAATGATGATAGGTTTATTTTCCTCATTATATATCTTGCAGTTTTATCAGTAGGTATATCAATGTTACCTTTACTGGCATTACCGGGATGTTTTTTATTTTTCATAATAGTTGGATGGAATAAGCATTATGATTTATCAGTTTCAATAATTTCATTTTCTGTTTTCTTTGCTTTCCTTTTTATGGGAATGACAAAGGAGAGCATAGGAATAGTTATTGCAGGTGGTATTTTTGCCGTATTAGCAATTGTAATTACAGATTATTTATCAAAAAATAAGAAAGTTAATTACAAAAATGTTTTTAAGTATCTTGTAGTTTATTTAGTATTGATTTTTATTGCAATAACTCCATATCTTTTATTGATTTACAGAGCAAGACATAATCCATATATAAACATTGCAGCACCAGTATCATTTAGCGAATTATGGGATGTGTTTAACAGAAAACAGTATGGACCAATGGTGTTTTTGCCAAGAAATACTGATACTGGGATTGGCACATTTCCGGCTATAATGCAGCAATTTGGAATGTTTCTAAAGTATTATTCATGGCAATTTGGAGAGTATTTTAGACCGATCCAGGTTATAGGCGGTGGTTTCATCAGATTTTTATCATCCTTTTTAATGGCAGTTATTACTGCAACTGGTCTTTTTGGAATGTATGCCCATTTTAGAAGAGATAAAAAAACATTTATTTTACTTATGATAACTTTTCTTCTTTTATCAGTAGGACTTGTATTATATCTTAATTTAAAATATTCTCCATCGGATTTAATAGCATCACATCAGCCAAGAGAGGTAAGAGAACGAGATTATTTCTATTTGCCGGCTTATTTCTTTTTTATGCTATTTGGAGCATTCGGCATAAGGGAAATAATGTTATCACTTTTCAAATCTGGGAAAGAACAAGTTGAAAAAGTGAAGGGCTTTTTATTTTCTCCGATTGAAACAACTGTTATTGTAGTTATATTACTAATTGCAATAATGCCTTTTGTTATGAATTTTAAATCGGATGCAAATAGAAGGGGGAATTGGATTGCAGATGAATATGCCAAGAATATGTTGATTACCCCGGAACCAAATTCTATTGTTTTTACAAATGGGGATAATGACACTTATCCTTTATGGTTTGAGCAGACAGTAAGAGAATTCCGTGTATTTAATGCAGGAACCGACGGTGTTCTTGTTGTTAATCTTTCATTACTTAATGTAAATTGGTATATTAAACAGATGAAATCATTTGGTGTACCTATTAGTATGACTGATAGTGAAATTGATAATCTTTTACCGGTAAGACTTCCTAATGGGGATGTATTAATGACAAGGGATATTGTAATAAGAGATATTCTCTATACTAATACAACTGGTAAAAAAGCACCTAAAAAAGTATTATATTCAACAAATAGGGAATTTACTGAAAACATTATGATGGATTATCAATCAGATTCAATTAATGTATATTTTTCAGTAACTGTATCAGAAAATGCAAGAGCAGTATATAAAAATAATTGTGTTTTAGAAGGACTTGCATTTAGAGTTGTATCAAATATTGAAGCATTACAGTATCCTGCCCTTATTGATATTGAAAAAACAAATAGAATGATTAATGAAGAATATAAATATGAATATATTCTAAATGATAAATTGATTACAGATGATAATGTTGATAGGATTAAAACCAATTATGCATCGGGTTTTTTACAATTAGGAATATATTATGCAAATATTGATTCCCTTGACCTTGCTCTTGAATATTTCAAAAAGGGAAGGGTATTCTATATTTATGACCAAATGTCAGTAACAATGAATATGGTTCAAATTCTTAGAAAACAAAAAAGATTTGAAGAAGCATTAAGAGAAATTGAATATGCAATGGAAAATGAAAGTGATGCTGAGCGCATTGCTTCTCTAACTACTCTACAAGCAGAGATTTTTATTGGTATGGGCGATTATAATAATGCAATGTCAATATTTAAAGATATTTCGGAGAAATTTCCTGAAGAACCTGCTGGATATATTGGTATATTGCGTATTTATAAGGCAATGAATGATTCTCTCAATTATTCTTCAATGATGAATAAATTAGTTAATCAACCACAGCGTCTGGGGAATGCAATAGGATTTCTCTTTATGCAGCATCTTGAAAAGGATATTCTAATTGAGCTTTTGGATAATTGGTTGAGAGTCAGGCCCAATGATACACAGGCAGTTGATATCAGAAATAAGGTTTCAAACTGGAAATAAGGAGAATTGAATATAGATAAAAATTTCTTTTATGAATAAAATTGTAAGACTATTTGTTATACTATTAATCATTATCTTGTCAGTAAATCTCAACGCATTAGAACGCGCTGATGAAATTCTATTAAGAAGAATTGAAAAGTATCAATTAAAAAACACCCAAATTAAAGAACATATAAGTATAGATAGACAAAACAATATTGTTTATTACAAAACAATGTATGGTAATTATCTTCTTAGCATTGATTCTATTAAAACATTTAATAATTATATTTACTGCGATAAGAAAAATTATCTAAGTGAACAATTTAATAATTTGCTTTTTAAGGAAATTGCCAAAACATCAAGTTCGTCAGGTCTTATAGGGGATATCGAAGTTCCTGTAACATTTGGAAAACTCGGATCATTTTTGGGTGAAGGCAGCAAGCTTGTTGTGGATGGCTCTGAACGGGTAGAGTTTAACGGTGCTAAAACTATTGACCTTAATCCTGTTTTAGGTGAAGAAGCACAAAGTGATTGGATGCCTGAACTTATACCATTTCAACATCTGATTGTTAGTGTTACAGGTACAATAGGAGATCGAATAAAGGTTAATTTAAAACATAATTCGCAAACGGAACAAGAGTCGGATAATAAAGTTAAGATTGAGTATATTGGAAATGAAGATGATATATTAAGAACAATTGAAGCTGGAGATATTGCTCTTAGTTTACCGGGAGTTAAATTAATTGGCGCTCCTCCGCAACATGAAGGTTTATTCGGAATTAAAACAACAGGACAATTGGGTCCGTTAAATTTCACAGCTATTGCAAGTAAAGAAACCGGAGAATCAAGTTCTCAGACATTTACAGGTAATACTACATCAGATACAATAAGAAGATATGATATTGAATTTGCTAAAAACAGATTTTACCTTACAGGATTAAACATTGGTGATTCCATTATTGAATTTAATTTATACAGAGATGATGGAAATGGATATAATAATGAAACGCAGGGAGCAGTGCCTGGAAATTTACTTATTATGCCTGGGAGTAATGATTCTATAATTTATGAAGGATACTTTATTGAACTTATTGAGGGAGAAAGTAATGATTATATAATGGGATCCTCAAATCAATATTTTGAATTATTAAGGGATGCTGGGATAATAGAGGGATTGGGGATTAGTTATATTGTTAAAAGATATACCGGTCAAATAGATACTATTGGCTCATTTTCTTATGAAATAGGTGATACCCTTTTAATGAAGGGTTTGAAAATAAGAGAAGATTTTCCCGGATCTCCTACATGGGATTATATGATGAGAAATGTGTATTCATTCAGTTCTACAAATATCATACCTGAGAGTTTTTCTTTAGTTATTAAAAAGGTTGATAATGCTTCAGGCGAAGATAGTGAAATTGAAAATGAACAATCATATTTGCAAATACTGAATCTTGATAATAATAATGATGGAGTAGTTGATTATAATTATGTGAATTTTAATCGTGGCTATATTATGTTTCCTGCTTTGCAACCATTTGCATCTACTGATCTTGAGGAACCTGATGATGAGATCTATTTAACAAATGAGACCGGTTATAATATTGGTAGATTATATTATCTTGAAATTGCATATAGAGGAGCTCAATCAGTTTATTCCCTTGGCACATTCAATATTCTTGAGGGTTCTGAGATTGTTACAATTAATGGAAGACAATTAACAAAGGGTTCGGATTATACTATTGATTATGAATATGGTATAGTCACATTTTTAACAGATGAAGCAAATTCTCCTGATGCAGATATTAAAATTGATTATCAATATACTCCTTTTCTGTCTGTTATGTCAAAAAATCTTTTGGGTTTACATATGGATTATAAACCAAGTGATAATATTACAATAAATAGTAATTGGCTTTATCATACTTTAAGTTATCAATTAGATGATTATCCGCGTCTTGGAGAAGAACCATCCGAAGCATTGGTTGGCGAATTTGATATTGGTTATAAAGAGGAATTAGGTTTATTATCAACTATGTTTAATCTTTTACCTTTTTATCAAAGCAGTGATATTTCTTTATTATCTATTACAGGCAAAGCAGGAATGTCATATCCCAACCCTAATTCAACAGGAAAAGCATATATAGAGGATATGGAAAATGTATTGAATGAAACATCTTTTGCTTCTGATAGAAAATTATGGTATTTTGGCTCTCTTCTTTCTGGCTATAGTATGAATAATTTATCATATGATTATTGTTGGTATAATGATAGGGAAACAATGGGTAATATAAATGATCAATTACCGGTGCAGGATAGATCATCGGATGTTAATATTTTAAAGATCATAATGACACCTGATACTGCGGATTTAGCATCAACATTTGTTGTACTAAATCAAACAATATCAAAAACGGGCATTGATTTATCGGATATGCGTTTTTTACAGGTATGGGTAAAAGGGGACAATGGTCAGTTAATTGTAGAAATCGCAAAAAATATTCCTGAAGACATGCTAAGAAGAGATGGAAATGGTGAATTAAAAGGCATTAATATAATGGAAACAGAAGATAGTAATTATGATGGTATTCTTGACAGCAATGAAGATACGGG
>CBDUZN010000020.1:0-15407 GCA_965371715.1 uncultured bacterium
TTAATATTTTCTCTATCATCTGCACAATCAGAAATTAAAATAATAATTGAATTTTTTTTAATTTTTTCTGCTTTATAATGAATTGATTTTTTAATATCTGTTTTTCCTGTAAATTTTGTTTTATTTAAATCACCAATCAGTTTCATAAGAAAAGTTCTCTTTCTTGTAGGTGTTCTAAAAAAATGCATTTTGTCCGAAAAAAAACCATAACCGCAATTGTCCGATTGATGAAATGCAATATATGCCATCAGAAAAAAGAGCGTTTTGGAATACTCGGGTTTAATATTGTATGACATTGACCCACTAATATCCAAAAACAGGTATATATCAGCATTAATCTCATTTTCCGATTCCTTTATAAAAAACTTTTCTGTTCTTAGAAAAACCTTAAAATCCAAACGACTAAAATCATCTCCCTGTACATATTCTCTATATTGTGAAAACTCTGCCGATATACCCTTATATGGAACTCGGTGAATGCCGGCAAGATACCCTCTTAAAAGTAATTTTGATCTCAAATACATATCTGAAATATTAAGTATCTCTTCAATATTATACATATTACCATTATAAATCCAATCACATCTAAATCAATAGGATTGACATTTCAACAAAATCATTTTATTATATACATATTATGGTAGGTGCAAATAAAATTAGATTTGATACTTATTCGGAAAAGCTTCTTTGGCTTATAAAACTGCGATTCATTCTTATTGTTATTGTTAGTTTTTTGGTTTCATTAGCTGCTTTTGGACCATCATTTATGAATTTTCCATCTCAAAACATACTAATACTTACTGTAATTAATTTTTCTGCGCTTTGTATTAATCTTCTCTTTCTTATATTTCACAAATATATCATTCTGAAAAGAAATCTAACCATTGATGAAAATTACTTTAATTATCTTTCTTTTATTCATATAGATTTTGATATTCTATACATTGTTATTTTGATTGCACTTACAGGAGGCATTAGGAGTCACTTTCACTTTCTATTAATTTATAATATTGTCACTACTACTTTCATAATTTCAGGGTTAAAATCATATTTCTATTCTTTTATTGTTTTATTTTTGTTGTTTTTTTCTTCTATCAAATGTTCTATTATTAGTACTTTTCCATACATATACCTTGAAACAATTAATCCTCTACCTGAAATGGCTTTTATAACTATAATATATATTTTCGCTGTATATATAACAAAATATGTAAGTAATAAAATTTATGAAAAACAGGAAGAACTTAATCAACTTTATGAAAAAGCATACTATCTATCTATTACTGATCGATTAACCGGGCTTTATGATCAAACATATTTCAGAATTGCAGCATCAGATGCTATTGAAATTGCATATGTAAATCATAATAAATTAGCCATTATTATGATGGATCTGGATAATTTCAAGGAGTTCAATGATACAAATGGTCATCTTCTTGGTTCAAGCGCATTGCAGCACATTGCTCAAATCATTCGTTCATCATTCAGAAAAACCGATATTCTTGCTAAATACGGAGGAGATGAATTTATAATCTTAATGAGAGATATTGATCAAGAATACATTATTCCTACACTTCAAAGATTTCAAAAAAAACTTTTAAATCATAATTTTAATCCGATAAATTCGTCTAATAATGAAATAACAGCATCATTAGGAATTTCACTATTTCCTGAAGATGGTAATAATATTTCTGAACTTATTGGAAAAGCAGATAAAGCATTGTATTATGTGAAAAATAAGGGTAAAAACAGTTTAATGCTTTATAACAAGATCAAAGAAAATCTTTAATATTTCAGGATCATATTCTTTGCCGGCATTTTTTTCCATATAATTAATAATATCCGAATTATTCATTTTAAACATATTTTTAAAAGCCAAAAAATCTCCCACAACCCGTAATATTCTTGATGGTAACATTATTTTATGACTCTTTTTACCTGCAGGAATACCAGTTCCATCATAATTTTCAAATAATTCCTCAATAATAATTTTTGCATCCCCCATAAAAACAAGTGGTGTAAGTATTTGAGATCCCTCCAAAATAGCATTTTTGATCTCCAAACCTTTTATTTCATCAAAGTAATTATTTGTTGTCATTTCTGATTTCGGTATTTTAACAAGACCTATAAGATGTAATAATCCTGCATATTGTAAATTTCTTATCTCCAATTCACTAAGTTGCATTGATTTGGCAACCTTCACACATACAGAAGCAACTGTTTCAGAGTGTTTCTTTATTCCTATATGGATTTTTTCCTCAAGAAGTAAAAATGCAACTAATGATTCAAGATAACTTCTTCTGCTATCTTCAAGAAATCTTGAATTAAGCATAGATATGGTTAGCATATATCTCAAAATCTCATAAAATACTTCCATTCCTTCTTCATACTCGCTCTTTTTAATATCCATTATTATAAGACCCAAAACCATTTTTCCTGTTTCTAATGGTAAAACTATAGCCATTAAATCCTTATTATTACTTAAACTTGCTTCAACAGAAACTCCCTTATTACCAAAATATTTTTTAAATACCGAATAATCAATTTGAGTACCAACTGGAAAACCGGATGAATTATTTTTTTCCATTTTCACATTTAATTTTTTTGTTTTCTTTTCATATAGCATAAAAACAGATGAAACAGGTTTATAAATCTCATTGATTTTCTCAGATATTATTTTCAGATTTGTTTCAAATGATTTCACCCGTCCTGTTTCAATAGAAATACTTTTCATTTTTTCAAGCGCGGATATCATATTTTTTAAGTAATTATCCAGTTGATCTTTTTGCTGTGTAATTAATTTATTTGCATCTGAAAACTGATCATTAACAAAAGTTAAATCCTTATTTAACTCCTCTTTTTCCATTAGAAGCTGTCGTTTCTCAAGTGCATTTTTTACAACAAGCATAATAGTTTCAGATGAGAAGGGTTTGGAGATAAAATCATAAGAACCACTTCTGATTGCAGACATTGCTAAATTAACATCAATACTGGCTGAAATAGCAATTATTTGAATAAACGGATTCTCAGAAGAAAACTTTGAAATAAAATCAGTAACTTTTTGATTTTCAAAAGATAAATCAATGATTATTAATGAATATAAATTTTTGGATAATAATGTATTAAATGTTTTGGTATCGTTGGCTATATCAACTTCAGCATTATTAGATTTATCAAATTCTATAATTTTCTTAAGAAAAACACTTATAGTTGTTTCATTATCAGCAACAAGAATCTTATCCTTCGTCATTTTCTTCTGCCTTTACTGGTAAAACAATTCTAAATATTACTCCATTCTTTATATTTTCTACTTCTAAAGTTCCTAAATGTTCTTTAATAATATTATATGATATTGATAACCCTAATCCTGTTCCTCCACTCTTGGTTGTAAAAAATGGAGTGAAAATATTCTCAAAAACATTTGATGGTATAAGGGGACCATTATTGAATACTTCAATTTTACACCATTTACTATTTTGTGTTACTGTAACTTTTATTTTTCCCTTATCCTTTATTGCTTGATTGGCATTAAGAATAATGTTTATAAATACTTCAAGAATTTGTTCTTCATCAATCTCTATTTTTTTTATTTTATCAGGATAATCCAAATCAATATTTATTTCTCTTGTTCGGAATTTATCCTTTGTGAGTTCAATTGCTCTACTTATTACATTATCAATGCTCACCATTGAAAGAATTTTTATTTTTGATTTAGCAAAAGATGTCATGTCATTTACTAATCTATCCAACCTTCTTACTTCTTTTATCACTAATTCAATGGATTGTTTTTTGACATCATCCTTTTCTTTTAATTGCATATGAAGAAATTCAAGTCCTGTTAATATTCCTGCAAGTGGATTCTTTATTTCATGAGCCATACCTGCTGCCATTTGCCCAAGTAATGCTAAATTCTCTTTTTCTTTTAACTCATGCTGCATTTTCTTTATTTCACTTAAATCCTGAATAATACAAACAATATCACATCGGTTCTCCCACTTAACCGGAGTTATGCTTATACCACAAGGAATATTCTCTTCATTTTTCTTTTTTAAAGTGATTTCTTGCCGCATCATAGATTTCGGAGCTTTGAGAACTTCAGAAATCAATTTTTTATTATCTTCAAACACTTCATTGTATGATGCATTGAATACATCATTGTGTGAATATCCGGATATATTGGTAAACCCCTTATTTATATGCTGAATTATACCGTTTTTACTAATATAAATAATTCCACTTGGAATATTGTCCAGAATAATATCAGAAAGTTTTTTACCAATTTCAATATCCATAAAATGCTCAAGAGCAATAATTGTACTATTAGCAAGTATTTTCATAAGATAAACATCATTTTCATCAAATTCACCATCAATTTTGTTATCAGCACAAAGTACTCCAATTATATTTCCTCTGTAAATCAATGGTATATTAACCAGGCTTCTAACCTCATAAATACTGCTAATATCAAGCTTTTTGAAATTTTTATTTTTATTCACATTATTCGCAATAACAGGTTTACCTGAATTAAAAACATGACCTGCAACACCTTCTCCAATAGCAATAGAACTATTTTCAAGTATATTTAAATTAATACCTGCAAATGCTTTAAATACGAGACGCTTATTTTCTACAAAGAGTAATGATGCATATTCTGTATTTATAAGTTCTTTGGCGGCATTAACTATGTAATGATAATATTCATCAAGATTTCTTATGTTTAATTGCGCTAATTTTTTTGTGATCGCACTTATACTGCTAAACTGTTTAAGCCGTTTCTCATTTTCATCAAATAGTACTGCATTCTCAAGAGAAATGGATAATTCATTGATTATTGCAAAAAATGTCTCATCTGAGATCTTCAAATCCATTTCATTTTTATAAATAGGCATTATAATAACTTTTTCTTTTGAATTACTTATCCTTAATCCTTTTACATATTGAATATCATTAAAATAATTTTTTACAAATTTATGTTCCTCTCTCATTTCAAATATCGTGTTCCCAGTATATTTAGGAATCATTTTTGCTGGAATTATTTTACTATTTATAATCTTTCCGCGCATTTCAATGGAATTATAAAACTCATTCTCAATAGTATAATCAGCATCATTCTTTCTTAAAAACAATACAGCATCTGCTTTTGAAATACTACCCAGTGAACTGACTATTGCTCTTTTAAGGAATGTATAATTAACAATAGGTTTTATACTTGTTGACATTTTATACAGAGTAGATAACTGTGCTATTTTGCCTTCCATTTGCATTTGCAAATGTAAATTTTTGATATATGTTGCAGAACTTGTAGCAATAATTTTAACCATATCATAATTTTCTTGTGAAAATGAGTTTGCGCCACTTTTTGAAAATGTAAAAACACCCAATATTTCATTCTTAAATTTAACTGGAACACAAATAACAGATTTTCTTTTTATGCCGAATAGCTTTTTTATATAAGGATATTTTGTTTTATACTTAAGAGAGTCATCTATATATATTGTATCTTCGCCTATTTCTCTAAAAAATGTATTATCAATGTTAAAACTCATTTTCTTAAGTTTATCAACTCTTTTTCCTTTGACTGCAATTGATTTGAAGGTTTCGTAATCAAGATCTCTAACAAACATAATACTGTTTTCAGCCTTAATTTCATTATCAATTATATTCAGTAATCCTTGAAATGTTTTACTGAAATCCTTTGCTTGAGATGTCAATCTGGATATTTTTAGAGTAAGTTCCAACTTTAAAAGATTAGCTTTCTTCTCTTCATAAATAACTGATTTGTCAATAATATGCCCGGAGTAATCCGCAATGTCATTAATAAATCCTTTAACATCTTCCTTCATCAATGCCTTTTTGGATTCAAGAATAAAAAATCCTAATTTATTACTACCGGAATAAATAGGAATAAATACAATCTCTTTTATACTTTTCTTTCCTAAAATATCGTAAATAATATTTTTATCCTTAATAATAACAGGTTCATTTATCCCGATTTTATCAATTCTATTTATTAGCTGTTTAGAATTATCTATAGTAATAATAGTGATTTTATTAGTTGCTGTTATTGAATATTTAACAATACAATTTTTAAAAGAGTTATATGCAATTATATTTGATAAATCAAGAGATTTCAAAATATATTTACATATTGATTCAATTACAAAATTCAATTCAAGGCTTTCTGATAATATAGAGTTTAATTTATTTACTATTTTATTTTTTCTTTGTGATGATTGGAAATCATCTTCAAGTTTTCTTTTTTCTGTCAAATCTTCTATTAGAATAACAACACCAATAGATTTTTGATTTTCAATAAGTGGATATCCTGTGAAATTTTGAATATATTCTTTATTCATTCTTCTTGAATGTCTTCTTACTCCAAAAATTCTTTTTATTCTCTTTTTCTCAATAATATCCACAAATGCCTTATCCATTCCCAATTCTTTCAAATCCGGGAATACTTCAAACATATTCTTGCCAATCAATTCTTTTGTAAAATGATATTTATGACCCATAAATTCGTTAAACTGAATCAATTCAGTCTGTTTATTCAACACAACAATTCCTTGACCAATTGAATCAAAAATAAGTTTTTGCATTTTTTTCAAACCATCAATTTCTCTATTATATGACTCTAATTCTCTTTTATCTTCAATTATTATAAGATGCTTATTGCTCCATTTAATCAGTTTCATTGCAACAGGGAATGTTTTACCTTGCGAATTATACATTTCCACATTCAAATCATCATATTCACTCTTTTTAATAGCCCCTACTATAATTTCAAGATATTCCGGTGGAAATAATTCAGTTAATAATGCTTCCATAATTTCTTCATTGGAATATCCATATCTTGAAAGGAAAATACTATTTACATAATCAATATTAAAATTATTATTAATAATTAGTATGGATTCTTTGATAGTATTGATCATATTTCCAAATATAAATAAGTAATTAGCAAAGCCCTCAGACATAGATTTATTGTCAACAAATATATATCTATTATTTTGCTTAAATACAAATACTGAAATTTCCGGTGAATAAATAATATTATTATTTATGTTATTATTTTTAATGATGAGTTCCAGATTTTCACTATTTTTTTCCGATAATATGTTTTTTGTGAATACTTTTTGAGATAAAATATTAAATTGGCAATCAGTAACTATATAATTTGTATTTTCAATGTTTAAAATAGAAAAAAATTCTTCAAAGTTATTTTTCAAAACATCCTCTTTAATTACCAATTATCTGTTTTAAATGTGTGTCGGCTAATGTAAATGATTTATCAAGTGTAATTACTTTTTCGAAACATTGTTTTGCATTATCAAGGTCATTAATACTTTCATACACTATACCAAGATTAAAAAACAATTCAGCATCATTAGGATAATTCTTTATTCCTTCTAAATAAATTTCAATTGCCTTATCATATTTTTGATTAAGGAAATAAAATTTAGCAGTTTCCAGTACAGATTCTTTTTTTTCTTCCATTATACTATTGTATTATAATTTCCTTATAATTTCAAGATTTTTCTTTTCACCTATAATTATTAAAATATCACCTTTGATAATAATTTCCGCAGGTTTTGGTGATATCATTGTCTTTTCATTAAAAGAAGAAAGGCTGTTTTCTGAAATTGTTGGAGTTTTTCTCTTTAAAGCAATAACATTTATATTGTATTTTTTTCTAAGATCAAGCTCTGCTAATGTTTTGTCAGCAAATATATCAGGTGTTCTTATTTCCATTAAAGAATGTGTTTCTGAAAAATCAATAATGTCAAAAATATTCTTTGAAACAAGTCTTTCCGCTAATCTTTTGCCTGATTCCCTTTCAGGGTAAATTACTGAATCCACAGATAATTTGCTTAATACAGCTCCATGTCTTGTATCCATTGCTTTTGCAATCACTCTTCCAATCTTTAAATCATTTTTAAGATATGAACATATAAGAATACTTGACGCAATATCTTCACCAACAGCAACTACAGCAACTTCAACATCCTTCATTCCAATTTCTCTCAAACTTGACTCATTAGTTGCATTAAGTTGCACTGCATGATTAACTATATTGGATATTTCATTCACTCTATCTTCATCCTTATCTATTGCAATAACATCCATTCCCATCTCAGCTAATTTTTCAGCAACAGATTGACCAAATCTTCCCAGACCAATAACAGCAAATAATGGATTGGATTTCATTTTTCCTCCTATCCTACAATAATTTTCGTTTTAGGATATTTAACAGTTTCTTTTCTTGTTTTTAAAATAAAAGCATTTGCAGCAGTCATAATACCTACTCTTCCTGTAAACATTATAATAATTATAATTATTTTTCCTAAGTTTGTAAAGTCACCTGATAAACTATAATTGTTTCCAGTTTCTGATCCAATAGATAATCCTACAGTTCCGTATGCTGAAAACACTTCAAACATTATACTGAAAAATGATTTACTTTCTGATAATAGCAATAAAAATACACCAAAGAAAATAACAATAATTGAAAGTGAAAATATAAAAAATGATTTTAAAATAACAATATCGGATATTCGTCTAAAAAATATGTTGACATTATCCTTTCCTCTGATTTTCTCAAACATACTGTACATAATGGTGAATATAGTTGTTGTTTTCACACCTCCGGCAGTTCCACCCGGTGAACCGCCAATAAACATTAGAATCATAAAAAGAAAAAGGGTTGGAAGTTGTAATCCTGCAATATCTAATGTGTTGAATCCGGCAGTTCTTGGTGTAACAATTTGAAAAAATGAAGTTGCTATTTTATCAATCAGAGATAACTCTTGAAGTGAATTACCTCTTTCAATGAAAATGAACAGTATAAAAGGAATTATTATTAAGCATAATGTAACTATTCCAACTATTTTTGTGTGAACAGAAAGACCCTCCTTTCCACGGGTTTTTAAATATCTGTGAATGCTGCCCAATGCAATAAATCCAAATCCACCAATAATTATCATTAATGACATAACAATGTTCACATAAACATCTTCTTTAAATACTATTAAATTTTGAGAAAAAATACTAAAACCAGCATTACAAAAAGCACTTACCGAATGAAATACAGAAAACCATAGTGATTTCCAAAAATCATTAAAAAGTGCATTCATTTTTGGGAAAAGTAAAATTGCACCAATCAATTCAGTTGTTAATGTAAATACAATGATTTTAATAACAAAACTTTTTATATCCTTTATTGTAAATCTTTGGAATTCATCCTGAGATGCATATCTCTCAAAGCCCGATAATTTCTTATTAATTAGTACCATAAGAGCAGTACTTATTGTCATATAACCCAATCCTCCTAATTGTAGGAGAAAAAGAATGATCAATTTTCCAAACGGAGAAAAAGCAAACTGCGTATCTCTTACAATAAGACCCGTGACACATACAGCAGAGGTAGATGTAAATAAAGCATCAATAAATGAAATATTCTCTAATCCATTGGTTGCTATTGGTAAAGTAAGAAATAAAGTACCAATAAGTATAATTGTTAAATACCCTACAAGGATAATTTTTTCTGGATGCGAATAATTTTTTAACATAATATTAATTGAATAGTAATTTGACTGCATCGTCAATAGTTTTAATGAAGAAAATTTTTATTTTTCTCTTTGATTCTTTTGGAAGATGATCATAGAAAGACTTATTATCATAAGGAATTATTACATTCTCTATACCCATTGATTGAGCTGCAACAATCTTTTCTGCCAATCCTCCTATTGGTAAAATAATTCCATTCAAGGAAATTTCTCCTGTCATTGCAAAACTCTTCTTAACAGGCTTTTTAAGCAATGATGAGTAAAGTGATACTGCAATTGTTATTCCAGCAGAAGGACCATCTTTAGGGATTGCCCCTTCAAGCAGATGAATATGAATATCACTTTTCTTGTAAAAATCAGGATCAATCTTATATTTATCAGCAAATTTTCTGATATAAGAAATTGCTGTTTTTGCGGATTCTTTTAACACATCTCCCAATTGCCCTGTAAGAAGAATTTTTCCTGTTCCAGGTACTATTAAAGTTTCTACAGTAAGTACAGTTCCTCCGAATTGCGTCCAGGCAAGTCCATTAACAAGTCCCGGAACATTCTTCTTATTCTTCAATCCTCCTCTCATTATTGAAGGACCAAGATATGAAGAAAGGTTTTTCTCATTAATAATTCTTCTTATTTTCAATTTCCCACTTGCCTTTTCTTTTGCTACTTTTCTCATGATTTTATTAATACTTTTTTCCAGATTTCTCACTCCTGCTTCCAGTACATAATCTCTCAAAATAACATTTATTGCTTCATCTTTTATTTCAATATCTTTTCTTACTAATCCTGTGTTTTTAAGACTCTTTGGTATTAAAAAAATTTTGGATATTTTTTGTTTCTCATAATCCGGATAACCGGGTAGATTTATAATCTCCATTCTATCTCTAAGTGCATGTGGAATTGTATGGATGATATTTGCAGTACAGATAAACAACACATCTGATAGATTATATTCCATTTCAAGATAATGATCCATAAAGCTATGATTGAGTTGTGGATCCAAAACCTCAAGAAGAGCACTTGATGGATCTCCTTTAAAATCAGAACCCAATTTGTCCACCTCATCCAGCATAAATACTGGATTAACTACATTTGCCCTTCTCATCATTTGAATGATTTTTCCAGGAAGTGAACCAATATATGTTTTTCTGTGTCCTCTAATCTCTGCTTCATCTCGCACTCCACCAAGCGAAATCCTAACAAACTCTCTTCCCATTGATTCAGCTATGGATTGCCCAAGTGATGTTTTACCTACTCCCGGAGGACCAACAAAGCAGATAATCTGACCTTTTATTTTTCCAGTTAATTTCATTACAGAAAGGAATTCTAATACCCGTTCTTTTATTGTGTTTAAACCATAATGATTTCTATGTAGTATCTTTTCAGCAAGATTAATATTGAGATTATCGCTTGTTGTCTTATGCCATGGAATATTAATGATCCAATCAAGATAATTCCTTATAACAGTTGATTCGGGTGATGTTGGTGCCATTGTTGATAATTTATTCAATTCATGTAATGCCTTATCCTTTGCATATTCAGGCAGATTTGCATCCTCTATTTTCTCTTTCAATGCTTCACTTTCATCAATTACATTATTCGTATAACCAATTTCTCTTTTTATAACTTTCAATTGTTCGTTCAAGAAATAATTTTTCTGATTTTTAGCAATATTTTTCTGTACTTCAAATAATATTTTTTCCTTTTCACGCATAATTAACAAACAATTTTCAGCTAACTCAATTATGCTATTTATTCGTTTATTAATATTCATCATTACCATTATATTCAATTTAAGTTTATTCTCTGCAGGAATAACAGATAATAGCAGTTCAGATAAATTAAAAGGATTATCCATAATATTCATTGCCATTATAAATTCACCGGGTATTTCTCCTTTTGAATATTTCACAATTTCTTTCCCTTTTTCCCTCATGATTTCAATAAGTGCTCTCTCTTTTATTTTTTTTGAAATATTACCAAATTCAATTAAATTTATCTTAACTCTATTATAACCATGATAATCAATTTCTTTCTTTATTTTAATATACCGAAGAGGAAATAATACTAATTTTGCAGTATCTTCACCCAATATATCAATATTCTCAATTTTGCATATAAATCCGTCTATTGACTTTGAGTCAATGAATTTTACTACAATATGCTCTCTTGCTTTTAACTGAGCTTTCTTAAATGGAAAAAATTGCTTAGTCAAAACAATAGTGTTTAATATAGATGGAATTATTATATTAACATCAGGACTATTCTTTATATCAATAAGAATATACAATTTATTTAAATCTATTATTTCCATTTTATTCCTCTTCTATGACAGGTTTATGACCTTTTTCAAATGATTTTCTATTAATAGTTACTTTTCTTATTTTCTTATTATCAGGTAATCCAAACATTAAATCATTCATATAATTTTCCAAAAGAGTTCTAAGTCCCCTTGCTCCTGTTTTCATTTTAATTGCCTCTTCAGCAATAAAATCAATACAATCATCTTTAAAATTTAATTCAACACCATCAATTTTTAATAATTCCTTATATTGCTTTATAATTGCATTCTCTGGTTCAATTAAAATCCTTTTTAACTCATCTTTTTTAAGTTCAGATAATGGAGCAAAAACATGCAATCTCCCGACAAATTCAGGAATTAAACCATAATGAACAAAATCTCTTGGTCTTGCTTTTTTAAACATTTCCCTTGTTTTATCTTCATTATTTCCATTAAAGCCAATGTTTTTCTTCCCTGTCCTTCTCATAATAATATCTTCTAATCCATTAAAAGCTCCACCTGCAATAAAAAGAATATTTTTTGTATTTAATTGAGTGTATTTTTGTTCAGGATGTTTGCGTCCACCCTGCGGAGGAATATTGGCAACTGTACCTTCCAATATTTTAAGAAGTGCCTGCTGCACTCCCTCTCCTGATACATCTCTTGTGATTGACGGATTATCGGCATTTTTATTACCAATTTTATCAATTTCGTCAATATATACTATTCCAATTTCAGCTTTCTTTTTATCACCATTAGCTGCAATTATTAATCTTAAAAGAATATTTTCTACATAATCTACAAAATAAACAGCTTCAGATAAAGATGTTGCATCTGAAATTGAAAACGTTACCTGAAGAATTTTTGCAAGTGTGACGGCTATTAATGTTTTACCAACTCCGGTAGGACCGTAAAGTAAAATATTGGATTTTTCAAGTATTTCAGATGTGGAATATTTTACTCTTTTATAATGATTATACACACCAACGGAAACTATTTTTTTTGCATATTCCTGTCCAATAATATATCTATCAAGTTCTTTCTTTATCTGCGAAGGTGTTGGAATTTCATTTAAAAGATTTTCATTATCTTTTTCTAAATCATTTTTTTCATCTACAGATGTAAGGTCAATTAATTTAATTGCACATTTTTCGCATAATACCTTACCATTAATAGGAAGATTGGGAATTTTTACTCTTTCTCCGCAAAAAAAACATTTATTTTGCATTCTTTTTCCCGGCAGTGATCACGGAATCAATTAATCCATACTTTATTGATTCTTTAGCATTCATCCAGAAATCCCTATCAGAATCCAAAGCAATTTTTTCTCTTGTCTGACCTGTATGTTTTGCTAAAATATTTATTAAAGTTTCACGGGTTTTTAGAATTTCCTTTGCCTGTATCTCTATATCAGATGCCTGTCCCTGCGCACCACCCATTGGTTGATGAAGAAGTGTTTTTGCATTTGGAAGCGTAAATCTTTTACCCGGTTCTCCCGCAGAAAGAATTACTGCAGCCATTGATGCTGCCATGCCCATGCAAATAGTTGATACCGGACATTTAATATACTGCATTGTATCATAAATTGCCAAACCTCCTGTTACACTTCCACCTGGAGAATTGATATATAAATTGATTTCTTTTTCAGCATCTTCGGCTTCCAAAAACAACATTTGTGCAATTATAAGATTTGCTATTTCATCATTTATAGGATTTCCAAGAAATATAATTCTATCTACCAGTAGTCTGGAATATATATCATATCCTCTTTCACCCCTTCCTGTTTTTTCAACTACCATTGGTATCAGAGGCATTTTTTTCTCCTTTATTTTTAATCTTTGATTTTAATGTAATTCTTTCAGAAAGAAAATTCATTGCTTTATCATATAATCTATCAATTCTTACATTATCCTTAATATCTTCTCTTTCTGCATAATTCCTAACCTTTTCATCAGTATGCTTTTTCATTTTTTCAATTTCTTCTTCAATTTCCTTATCGTCAACTAATATATTTTCCTGCTTTATTAATGTATTTAATATGATTTCTCTTTTTGCCCTCCATTCTGCGTATGGTTTATATATTGATTTCATTTTATCATCTAATTTATTTTTCTCATCTCCACCCATTCCTGATATAATAGATTTCATATGCGCGCTAACAAGCGATGCAGGAACATTAAATTTGTTTTTCTCAATTAGATCATTAAAAAGATTTTCTTCCTTTCTTGCTTTAAAATCCCTGTCAAATTCATTTTGGAGATTATTTTTCACTGCTGTTTTTACCTGTTTCATGTTTTTCATACCAAAACTACCTGCAAATTCATCATTCATTTCAGGAAGAATTCTTGTAAATGTCTTTTTTATAAGCAAATTGAATCTTACTTTTTTACTCCTTAATTTTTCATCCTGAAAATCATCTGCATATGTGTAGTCAATATTAACATTATCATCGTTCTTTTTACCAATTAAAGCATTGGATATTTCCGGATAAACAATTTTACCACTTAATTCTACTGAATAATCATTAATGCTCAACTCTTCCATTTCTTTGTCTTTGTCATCAAAAACCTTGAAATCCACTAATGCAACATCAGTTTCCGTTAAGGCATCCTTTTTTTCATCCATTTTTGCATAATTCTTTCTAACTTTTTCAATTTCAGTATTCAATATTTCATCATTAACTTCTTTTTTCTCTACATCAATTTGGATTTTATCATAACCCTTTATTTCAATCTTCGGCATTGAATCAAATATTATTGTGATTATGATCTCATCACTTTCTTTTTTAACATTAGTAACCATTGGTTGCGTTATTGGATGCAATTCCTCATTCTCTTTTAAAATCTCCGAATATTTCTCAGGTAATATTCTACTGATTGTCTCGCTCTCAATATCCTGTGAATATTTCTTTTCTATTAAGGACATTGGTGCTTTCCCAGGTCTAAAACCCGGAATATTTGATTGTTTCCTGAAAAGATTCATTGCTTTATTGTACTCTGCATCAAATTCCTTTTTATCAATATTCAGGATTAATGTTGTGTTCCAATTTTCATCAGTTTTAATGTCATATTTCATTAACTACTCCTTTATTGTTTATGCGAAAGGGGGGACTCGAACCCCCACGGGATTAACCACCGGATCCTAAATCCGACGCGTCTGCCAATTCCGCCACTCTCGCCTGAATACTTTATTTTATATTATATTATATATATGTCAACACTTAATAATAATGAATCCTGAAATAATCACCCTTTTTTATTAACTGAGTATATACTTAACTCTGCTCTGTTTTCTCTATACTATTTAAGGTGGTTTTTTTCCTTTCTTTCTAAAATCTGATATTTAGTCCCACATTATATTCTAATGTTTTGTAATAATCACTTATACAATAATTCCCACTGCCAGATACTTCAAAATATCCTTTCCTTATGTTCATATTGAATCCAATCTTATGTCTTCTCTGATTTGATGTACCTGAATAGAATGCCGTATTATATATTACTCCTGAATTGCCGTATCCTACTAATGAATAAAATATTCCTGCTTCAGGACTTATTATTAAT
>CBDUZN010000021.1:0-14956 GCA_965371715.1 uncultured bacterium
ACCGGCTTTGAAGAAAAATAGGCACTTAAAGAAGTAATTAATATTGCAGGAATAAGATGTGGAATTGATACTTTATTTAATAATCCAATGCACATAAGAATTGGAAGAATGCAACCACCTATATTAATTGCAATAATTATATCCCTGACATTTTTCCTTAAAAGCGGAAAATGAACAGCATTATTTGTAAATTCATAAACAGCTTTTTCCTTGAAAATCGGAATATTTATCACACTTAAAAGTAAAGTGGCTATAAAATAAAAAAATGCCTGCAAGGGACCTAAACCAAGATTCATTAACCCAATATGAATAATATTGAATTGAATAAGTAAAATAATAATAGGAAAAAACAGAACTAAAAGAATAAATATTATTATTGGTAATGGTAAATAGAGCATTTTTACCTGAAGATCATATAAATAATTATTGGTATTATAAGAATAGGTATAGTTGATGGAATAAGATATTTATATATTTTTGTAAAATCCGCTTTAAAATATTCCTTTGTTAATGATAAGCACAAATGAGCCGGGGATATAAGAATACCTGCAAATCCGGATGAATAGAATAATGTCAATTTCACCATATCAAGAGTTCCATTTGTTATAAGAAATGGAGCCAAAACAGGTAAAGCAATACCTACATATCCCTGATTAATTCCTGTTAGAAAACCAACAATAAATGGAACTATAATAAGCAGCATAATTGTAAATAAATGTTCGCCCTGAACTGTTTCAACAAATAGAACAAGTGCCTGTGAATACTCAAGTATATCCTTAAATATGATAAGACCAATAATCAGAAGCATTGCTTCAATTGTTATGCTTTTATATAGATGCTTTAATTTTTTTCTTATTTCTATTTTTAAACTAATAAGATAAAGCATTGTAACTGTTAGAACAATAAATTCCGGTTTAATATTTGAAAACAAAATGAGTACAATTATTAGTAGAATTGGCCAAATCCCGGAAATAAATTTTATTATTGCAATTCTCTTTTTCATTACTTTTTCGCTTTTAATACCCTTGATGCGTGAAATCATAATAAGTCCGGTAATAATTGCAATAATTGTTAGATAAAATTGATATATTACAATTGTTTTTATTCCAATATCCAAAATAGATGCTGTTAATATTAATCCGGGATATAATGGCCAGGCATATTCCCAAATATGCCTGAACCAAAAATTTATGTATGTCTTCATTGCCGGATTTACATTCATCTTACTGCCAATTTCATCAACAATAGGAGCCGATAACATGGCTCCCCCCGGCATTGGGAGGAGTCCTATTGTCATTGGAGGTATTATCATTGCAATTTTCAGATTAGGAAAAAGATTGATTACACCTTCAAGCATTTTTTTTAAATCATACTCTTTCATTAAAGCAGATAGTAAAAAAACAGAGTAAATAATAATCAGCAGCTTCAGAGTAAGGTAACTAAAAAAAGAATTAAAGAACAGAAGTGGCATATCAGAAATATCCTTTAGAAACATAAAACCCGTTATTAATGCCGTAAAAAGTAACACAACTCCAATTGCTATTTTTCTTCTTAAAAGAAGAATCATTAATACAATGAGCAGAATCAGTTTAACAATGATCATTACTTACTTAAATCAATAAGAGGCGTAAGATTTTGATCAAATGGCAAAATTACTGTTCTTGTGCCATTACTTTTAAGTACTTCCTTTAGATTTTGTACATAATACCATTGTAAATACTGAGTTGAAAGTGATGCTTTTATTGTTCTATTTGCATTTGCAATACCTTCTGCTTCAATTAACTTTCTTTCCTTTTCCTTTTCCTCTTTTTGCAGAACATATTCCATCTTTTGGGCATCCTGTTCAGCTGCAATTTTATCATCAATAGCACTTTTTACTTTTTGTGGAAGAACAATATTTCTTAAAAGCACTCTATCAATAAATATCCCTTTCTCTTGAAGACCATCAAAAAGATTTTCAAAAATACCATCCGATAATTCTGATCTTTTGGTTGAATAGATCTCTGTTACATTATAATTAACTGCAGCATCTCTAATTGCAGTTCTTATTGCAGGTCTTACAATTTTATCAATATAATCAGGTCCAATTGTTTCATATACTACACCTGCTTCTATTTCTTCTAATTTAAACCATACGGTTAAATCCAAACTAATTGATAAACCATCTTTTGTTAATGCTATTATAGCATCATCTCCCTTTCTTAGTCCCTCTTCTTTCATTGATGACATTGTGTATTCCTGTGTCCTTACAGACATTTTATTTACATTTACAATTGGAATAACAAGATGTATTCCACTTTGTAAAATTCTACCCTGCACCTTTCCAAGAAGCACCTGTACTCCAACATATCCTGGTGGAATAATTCTAATGGATCCAACAAGAATTGCTAAAATAACTATAATCACTGCGGAAATCACAATTACTTTTTTGTATTCTTTTAATTGAGGTCCAAACTTTAAATAAACAACAATACCGGCAATTATTACCAACATCAAAATTGGCATCATAATTCCTCCTTATTTAGTGTTTTAATTATCTTTCTAATTGATTCATATATAAATCCCTTACGGGATAGATATACAATAATCTGCTTTTCTGATTTTGTTTTAATCAATTTTTCATATATATGCATAATTATTTCCAATTCATCTGCATTATTAATTATCTTTTCCGATATATCTTTGAATTCAAGTGAAAATCCTTTATTAAAAACTTTTTTTCTAATTTCCTGTTTTGAATATTTATTGCATTTTATAAGATATGATAAGTAATTTCTCAAAAATTTTTCCTCATTAATGAATTCCTTCTTCTTGAAATATTTAATTAATTTATCCTGAATATTCTGTGAAACATCCCTTAATCTTAATTTATTTCGTAATTCACTCTCTGTGTAATCCTTTTTTGTAAGTAGATTAAATAAATATTCTCTGGATTTTTCAATGAACAATTTATCTTTTAATTCAGCAAATCCGTTTTTAGTGATTTCTGCATCAATATACAAGCCATTTTCAGACAGAAAACGGCTTGTACATGAAAATGCATAAATTCCATTCACAAAAATACTGAAATGCTTATTTCTTCTTTTTGCTTTCTTTATCTCCGTTATTTTGCTCAACATTTATTCCAAGTGCCTTTTTTATTTTATCTTCAATTTCCGCACTAATATCAGGATTATCTTTAAGATATATCCTTGTATTTTCTCTTCCTTGCCCTATTCTTGTATTATCATATGAATACCATGCACCACTTTTATTAATGATCTCCAAGGATGTTCCAATATCCAAAATCTCACCTTCTCGTGAAATGCCTTCACCGAAATATATTGTAATACTTGCCTTTTTAAATGGAGGAGCAAGTTTATTCTTTACAATTTTTACTTCAGTTAAATTTCCAACATCTGTTTCTCCCTGTTTCACTGATGTAACTCTTCTTATCTGTATCCTTATTGAAGAATGAAATTTTAAAGCTAAACCACCTGGGGTTGTCATTGGATTACCAAAAACAATACCAATTTTAAATCTTACCTGATTAATAAATATCACACATGTTTTTGATTTACTTATTACTGCAGTTAATTTTCTGAGTGCCTGTGACATTAATCTTGCCTGTAATCCCATATGTGAGTCCCCCATATCACCTTCAATCTCTGCTTTTGGAACAAGTGCAGCCACAGAATCAATAACCACAACATCAACACTCGCACTTCTTACAAGCATTTCTGCTATTTCAAGTGCCTGTTCCCCTGTATCCGGCTGAGAAACATACAAATTGTCAATATCAATACCAAGTTTTTTCGCATACACTGAATCAAGCGCATGTTCAGCATCAATAAATGCTGCAATACCACCTGCTTTTTGTGCTTCTGCAATTGCATGAAGAGCAAGTGTTGTTTTACCTGATGCCTCAACACCATAAATTTCCACAATTCTTCCTTTTGGATATCCGCCAATACCTAATGCCGTGTTAACTGCTATTGATCCGCTTGATATAACATCAGCAATAACAGATGGTTGTTCACCCAAACGCATTACAGCACCTTTTCCATACTGTTTTTCAATTTGCTTCAAAGCCATTTCAAGTGATTTTTCTTTTTCATTCATAATTAAAACTCCCTTACTTTTTTAAATAGCTGTATATATTGAAGCCCTTTGGCTTCAAATACAGATTCAAAAAGAATAATATTATTAATAGTATAATCTTTGCTTTTATATATGTCAAGATTTTTATTTATATATTTATGTAAAAGATTTGCTGAGTGCTCATCTCTAATTCTTGCTACTGTAATATGTGCAGTAAAATTTTTTCTATCAAATTGAATTCCATTATCAGATAATTTTGACCGTAATTTATTTGCATATTTTTCCAAATTATTTGTGTTATTTAGATTAATATAGAGTATTGCCGGAATATTGTTTTTCCAGAAAAATTCAGGTTTTCCTGTTTTTATTGTAACAGGCGAAAAATCAGAATCACTGATAGCTGATTTTATTTGCGGAACTAAAGTCCCATTCACTTGTCCAAGAAATGCAATTGTAATATGCATATTTTCTGGTTTCACCCATTTGATACCAGAATATGTTCCGTTTTCTTTTATGCTATGTTGGAAAATAAGCATTTTGTTTCTCAATTCTGATGGAATTTTATAAGCAATAAATAATCTTTTACTCATAATTAATTCTCCTGAATAATTCAAATAAAACATAGTTTGCACTCATTTCTCTAATTGTATATCTGTTTCCAGAAAACATATATTTATATGATTTTACAGTTTTTCTATAATGAATTGCAGCATATATAAGTCCTATTGGCTTACTCTTTGAACCGCCTGATGGACCGGCAATACCGGTAACGGATAATCCAATATCAGTTTTGAAAAGATTCTTTACATTAGTAGCCATTTTTCTTGCTGTTATTTCACTTACGGATCCATTTTTTTCAATAATGTTTTTTTTAATCTTTAGAATATCCATTTTAGAATTATTTGAATATGCAACAATTCCTCCTGACAAGTATTTGCTTGCTCCAGAAGTATCAGTTAATTTTTTTAAGATCAAACCTCCTGTACATGATTCCGCACATGATATTTTCAACTTCTTTTTTATAAGTAAATTGGCAATATTTTCTTCAATAGATTTATCTTTGTCATTTATAATATGGTGTTCAAATAACTTTTTTAATTTATTATTAAAATAAATCATATCTTTTCTTGAAAATTTATCTTTATAAAGAATAATATCAACATATCCGAATGAAGGTAGAAATGCCAATTTGTTAGCAATGTTTTTCTCCAATTTGTCATTAATAATTGTTACTACCTCGCTTTCAGTAATACCAAACAATCTCAATTTGAAAATTGAATTGGTTTTTCCTTTCTTAAGCATATTGATAATGTGTTTTTTTAAAATATAATTAACTTCCAAAGGAACTCCAGGCATTAAAAAAATATCTGTTTTTCCTCTTTTGATATATACACCAGGTGCTACTCCGTACAAGTTTTCAAGTAAGTTAGAACCTTCAATAATAGTTGCTTGTTTTTCAATAATATTATTATCTTTCCCTTTCATTCTATTTTTTACCTTCTTATACAAATCCTTATCTAAAATCATCTTCATTTTCGTTGCATTGGAAACCGCTTTTAATGTTTTATCATCTCCGGTTGGGCCAAGTCCGCCCGTAATAATCAATATAATTTGCCTATTTAGAAATGCTTTGATAGTTTTACTTATCTCAAAAATATCATCAGGCAATGATATATGTTTGATAGTATTGATGCCAATTTTTGTAAGTTCACTACTTATAAGTACTACATTAGTATTGATTGTTCTTCCTGATAAAATTTCATCCCCAATAGTGATAATTATAACACTCTTATTATCCAAATAGTTGTTCCCATAATTAAATTTGTAAATATGCCTGACACAATATCATCCGCCATTACTCCAACACCACCAGAAAGATTCTCAATCTTATTAATAGGAAATATCTTAAAAATATCAAATAATCTAAAAAGAAAAAATGCTCCTAAATACACCCACCAAATTTTTGGTAGTAAAAATATGGATAGAGCCATACCGGCAAATTCATCAATTACTATTTTTGAACTATCATGCCCCCATATTTCTTCTGCTTTATGAGACACAATTGTACCAATAATCAGAGAAAATATTAAAATCAGAAATATTGCAAAAAAATCATTAGTATAATAAAAAACTATACAAGCTATTATTGCAGCAACTGTTCCACCGCCTTTTCTTATGTAGCCCGTATAAAAGATAGAAGCTATGATTTTAATAATCAAATAACTCATTTATAGTCTTCAGGAATAGATTTTATTTCTCTAATGTCATCTACACTTAATAACTTATTATGATCAAGAATAATTACAATCTTAGCATCCTTTTTCAATCCTACACCTTTAATATACTGCATTTGATGTTCAGGTAAAAAAGTAGGAATATTCTTAATATTGTCGGATTCCAAGCGAACTATTCCTATCAAATAATTAACAAAAATTCCTACTCTTATATTCTCATAATTCACTATAATTATTGATCCTTCCTTCCTGCTGCCTTCTTCAAGATTAAATCGTTTTCTAACATCAATCACAGCTAGAACGCCTTCTTTTGTATTGAGAATACCATTAACCAATTCACTTTTAATTCCAACATCAATGGGTTTCCTATACTTGATAATTTGTCTGACATAATCACTGTCAATACAATACTCTTCATTATTAAGAAGAAAACCTACAAATTCTTTTGTTTCTGTCAATTCATCTGTTTGTTTACTTTTCGATATTCTTATGCGTTGACTTTTATTGATTTCATTTTTAACTGTTGATTTTATTTGTTCTTCGTTTTGATTCTTTTTCTTTGTTTCATCATTTTTTCCCTTATTTATCTTTATTTCTTTTTCTTTTTGTTTTATATTTGTTTTTTTACTTTCTTTCTTTTTTTCAGAAATAGGTTTTTTGATTCCTTTTTTCTTAATTATTTTAGATAAATCAATTTTCTTCTTCATTTTTTTCTCCATTTAATTCATTTAATAATTCTTCGGCTCTCTGTGCCCATTTATTATACTTGTTTTTACTAACTAATAATTCAAATGTTGCTTTTGCTTTATTCCTTTTTCCCATTTCAAGTAATGATTTTCCTTCATAATAAAATGATTCCATATGATTTGGAGCAATTTTTTTAGTTCTCCGAAAAAACCTTAAAGCATCGTCATACATTTCTCTCTCAAAATAAATAAGTCCTAAGTAAAAATTAGCATAAATCATTGACATCCTGTCTTTTGCAGATCTCAAAACTCCTGATAAATGTTCAATTGCTTCACCATAAATTCCTTTCTTGAAGCAAACAAAACCCAAATTATTCTTAGCAAGATTGTTATCAGGTTCTTTATTTAACACATTTTGGAAAATCATCATTGCATTATCAAATTCCTTTTTATGTATATAAGCCCAACCTAGGAGATTCATTGTTTTAATATCATTCGGCGCTAATTTGTGTGCTTTTTCAAGAATATTTACTGCATCATCATATTGCTCCTCTACCATGAAATTCCATCCTTTATCAGTAAATGTAGTTAAATCAACAGGAGCGATTTTCATTGATTGAACAAATGACTGAAGATTAGATGGGTCATTTGTGTTTGTTTTTATCTCTTTTACAAGATTTTTAATTTTATTTTCCGCGAATTTTACAAAATTATTTATTTTAATTAATTCTTCATATTTGTTTCTTAATGCCAATTTTATTTCATTGGCATCATAATTACCTGACTTAATCCTCTCTTCAACATCATTTATTTCTCTTTCAATTTCTTTTCTAATTTCTTTCCATTCCACCAACATGCTCTTCTATCCTTTTTGCCATTTCGTGCTTATTATAAACAAAATCAATCTTTCCTGTTTCAAATGCAATTTTTGGCATTCCATAGATTATTGCACTTTCCTTTGATTCGGAAATATTCATTCCACCTGCAATTTTAATCATTTCAACTCCCTCGGCTCCATCCTTTCCCATTCCTGTTAGAACAACACCTAAAATATTTCTTTTATAATATCTTAATGCTGAAAGCATCATAATATCTGCAGATGGTTTTACAGAATGATATGGAGCGGAATCATCAAGAAAAACACTGCCTTTTTCATCGAATATCATATGTTTTCCCCCCTTAGCAAGAATACAATCTCCCTCTTTCAGAGTAGCTCCATTATAAGCCTCAAACACATTAAGCATTGAAATAGTGTTTAGTCGTTCAGCAAAAGAAGCAGTAAATCCAGGGGGCATATGCTGCACTATTGCTATTGCTGCTTTAATATCATATGAAATCTTGGGAATAATATCCATTAAGGTTTTTGGACCTCCTGTTGAACAAGCAACTGCTACAAGTCTTTTAGCTGTTTTTCCAGTACTTACAATTGAACTGACCTCAGCAAAATCCGCACTTGAAGCCATGAGTGTTTTCATATTTACACTAACAGCATTCTCAATTTTAGATTTAATTTCTTCTGCTTTATCATTGATGTTTAGAGAGACAGAACCTGATGGTTTTTCAATAATATCCACAGCACCAAGTTCTAAAGCCCTAAGAGATATTTTGGAACCTGATTTAGAATATGCAGAAATGATAATTACAGGAACAGGTTTAATTTTCAAAATTTGCTCAAGACATAATAATCCATTCATTTTGGGCATTTCAATATCAAGAGTTACAATATCCGGTTTATGTTCTTTGTATTTATCTATTGCTTCAATCCCATCTTTTGCTTCATCAATTACAGAAAATCCATCTATACTACTGATTATTTCACTAATAAGTTTTCTCATTAGAATTGAATCATCAACAACAAGAACTCTCTTCATAAAATTATTTCACCCTTTTTATAGGAAATTACTTTTACAATACCTGTGTTTATTACAAATTCAACAGATCTGCTGTAATTTTCACCAACATCTTTTCCTAATAATGGAATGTTTTTATCTATTAATATTTTTTTTGCTGCCTCTATATTTCTGTATCCTATTGAATCCTTAATATTTTTTATAAAATCAGAGAACATATTTGCTCCACCAACGATTCTTGCCTCCATTCTATATGTTTTTGCGCCTATCATTTCCATTTTCTCAATAAGTCTTTGTGTACCAATATCACAATATTTATAATTATTCAGGATTTTTCTATTTGCAAGACGATAAGGTAGCATAAAATGAATTAGTCCTCCTATTTTCTTTGCTCTGTCAAACAATGTTATTGTTACACAGGATCCTAATCCCATTGTCTTTAAGACATCATTTTCAAAACCAATGTTTGCATCAGCAATTTTAACTTTAATGTCCAATTTTCTTGTATATCCTTTCTTGTTTACTAATAATATCATAATAATTTCTGAATGTACCCATTATAATCTCTATTTTGCCTAAAACAAGAATACCATCAGGATTAAGCATTTCATGAAAAACCTTCATTATCATTTCCTGAAACTCCTTGGAAAAGTAAATAAGTACATTTCTGCATAAAATTATATCATATTTCCCAAGACGCTTCATTTCTGAAAAACTTTTTATATCCAAAACTTTGAAATTTACATTTCCTTTAAATTGCTCTTTAAGAGAATAAATATTATCAGATTTATCAAAGTATTTTTTTACTTCTGATTCTCTTATTTCCTTCATCGAAAAATCATTATACTGTCCCAATTTTGCTTTTTTTATAATTATTTCATCTACATCTACTCCTAAAATAGAGTAGTCAATATTGTACATACTTTTTAAATTATTCAAAATTAATCCCATAGTATATGCTTCTTCACCAGATGAGCATCCTACAGAAAAAATAGAAATAAATTTCTGTTTTGATATAAATATCTCTTTTATAAGGTTTTCCAAACAATCAAATGTTGATCTGTTTCTGAAAAAACGAGTAACATTTATTGTTAATGCATCTTTTAATAATTGTTTTTCTTCATAGTTTTTTCTTAGATAGTATAGATATTCTGAATATGATTCTGTTTCTGTATAACGCATTCTTAATTTAATACGCCTTTTAAATGGTCTTTCTTTGTAAAGAAAACCATCAATTCTAATTTCCTGTTTAATATAACTTAAAAGACTTCTATATCCTGTATTATCCATTTTTCACCGTATCCAATGTTTTTTTGAGAATCATATTTTCAGGTTGCAATAACAATGCTTTTTCCCAATAAATAATTGCATGCTTTTTATCTGCTTTTTTATACTTCAAGTTTCCCAATTTATAAAAGAAATCAAATTCCTTCTGATGGATTGATATTGCCTCTTCAAGTAATGTCTCTGCTTTCTTAAAATTCTTATCCTTAAAATAAAGGTTTATTAGGGATTTGTAGCATATAATATCTCTATCTGAATTATCCATAGCTTTTTTTATCATATATTCCGCAGATTCATATTTTTCCAGATTAATATAAATTTGTCCAATATTGTAATAAACATACCATATTCCAGGGTCTTTTTTTGTAACTTTTAAAAATTCATCAATTGCTTCATTTATTTTTCCATTTTCTAAACAAACAAGAGCAAGAAAAAATCTTGCATAATTCATTCCTGGATTAATTGTTAAAGCAATTCTCAGTTTTTCTTCAGCATCAGATAAAATATTTTGATGAAAAGATAATATCCCAAAATTTGCATTAACTCTTGCATTTTCCGGGTCAAGTTTTAATGCTCTTTCATAAAAATCTTCAGCTCTTTCATATTGTCCTATCTTCTCAAGTGTTAATGCTACATTATTAAACAATGCTACATTATTAACTCCAAGTTTAAGCAAATCTTCAAATGCTTTCATTGCATCTGTGTATCTTTTTGTTCTGAAATTAATCATACCAATGTAAAAATTGGCAAGTGTATTTGTTTTATCAATTTGTACTATGTATTTAAATTCTCTCAATGCTTCTTCATACATTTCAGTTAATAAAAAAGCAAGTCCAAGATTATAATGTTCATTTATTTTTTCTTTGTTAGATATCCTTGAGGTAATATCAATTTCTTCTCCAACATATATATACCCAATCTTTTTTAATCCATAAACAGCCCTGGCAGTTTCATATTTTTCCAAATGAGATTTATCATAAATTTCTTTTAATATCCTTCTGTTATTTATAAGATTTAAAATAGCTTTTTCATTTTTATTAAGATTTGATGTGTCAACAATATTTGTTGTCATTAGAATTGAATGTTCAGATGGCAATTCTCCTTCAATTACAGACCATTCATCTACTTTCCTTGCCTGTTCAAGTAAAATATCTTCAGGATATAATTTAATTGTAATAGTTTCTTCTCCTGGCGTAATATTCGGCTCAAAGTTAAAAAATCCATCTTCCCAAGTTAAAAAAGTAAATATTGTATCCGTCAACTGTTTTCTGATTCTATCATAAAGCATTTCTCTTGTTATAGAACCTAACTCAACAAGAATATCTCCAATGCGTTTATTATTATTTTCATCATCCTGAATTTGAAGAGCTTTCTCTAAATCTTCTTCTTTTATGTCTCCTTGATTAAGTAGAATCTGTCCGATTCTGTCCTCTCTATTTACAATGGAGCAATAAGTGATTTTCCCATCCTGAAAGAAAATATCACCAAAATTTTTCCTGTCTGAAATACTAAGTACTCCCGTCTTTTTGCCTAAAGACAATAATTGAATTACATCCGGAAGCGATGCTTCTCTGAGATTACCTTTTATACTCATCTTTAATCCTCAAACTCAACATATAATCTATCCTGTTCATTTATCCAGAATTTCATTAAATTGGAAGTGTCAAATTTATTTTTCATACTCCTAATTTTAATTTTTTCTTTTTTAGGAAAAACCTGATGTATTTGATTAATATTAGGTATCTTGCCATTAGTTATTTCTGAAAGTTGTCTAATGTTCTTATCTGCTTCTGATAAAGAAACAGAAACATTATCAACAATATAATTCAGAATTATTTCATCAACAGGAATATTGTAATTACTTAACATTCCTTTAATTATCGCTTTTTCAATAAAAAGAGAAGACGGTTGGATATTAAATGTAGGGTGTGAATTCAGATATTGTAATATTTCCTTGTCTTCAATACTATATTTCCTCTGCATAATAAGTACAGTTGGTACATTACTTAACACAATTTGTTTAACAAATTCCCTTTTTTTATATTTATTGAATAATTCATCAAAATTATCAATAAGCAGCATATCCATTTCATAAAGATTTTTTAGGAAAAATTCATCTGATAATGCATTCTCAATATTTGTTTTATCCAATAAAATAACTTTTTTATTGACTAATTCATTTATTATGGCATTAAGAAGATGTGTTTTCCCTGTACCTGAAGAACCTGTTATTGTAACTAATATATCAGAATTTTCACCCTTTATTATTTGAGATATCTTGTCAAAAGCAGATCTGTTTGTTGAATCAGACATAAAATTACTAATTGTCATTCCAATTTTCACATTGTTTCGGAACAATCTAAATTGATTTATTCTTATTTTCAATTCTTTTATCTTATTAGCTATTAGATCACAACTATTAGGATCAAACAGCATTGATTCTATTTCATTTGCGTCTTCAGTAAAATGTTGAGTATTCAACAATCCATATTCTTTATGCAATTCTATTAATTTTTTTATCCTTTCAGTAAAATCATTAAATTCTCTTTCAATTTTGTCTAAGTCATTATCATTTATGATATTTTTTAATCTTTCAACATTAAAATTCTTCATTTCCCATACATATAATTTTTCAATATATTTGTTTCTTATTTCACTTTCATCCAAGTCTTCTTTAACTCCGGCTTCATCTTTTATTTCAGAAATAAATTTCGCAAAACTGCTATATTCAACATTATTGCTATGTACCTCATTTTTATCATCTAATTTGATTATCTGTGCATTCTCCTTTAATGATATGTATAAAGGAAATTGTGGCTCAATGGAAGAATTAGTGATCAAAATAATTTGAGTAGAATTATGTATATTCTTAATAATTTTATTAATAGCATTTCCAGCATCATTGTTTTTCGCAGTTATTTCAGCATTTTCAATAACAAGAATATTGCAATATACAAAATATTTAAGGAATTTTTCCAATAAATTCAGCCTGTTTTCCTCAACTAATTTCTGAATATTAATTTTAAAGATAAAATGATTTGGAAATGATCTCCGAAAACTATTTGCAATCACATTTATAAATTCTACTATTTGCTTCTTTTCTCCATTAATCATCAAAACATTCTGAAGAAGCTTCCCCTGTAATAGAGCAAATTCCGCCTGTTGTTTTAAAGCGGGGCAAAAATATTCAACCGTTTTCTCTGTTTTTGTAAATCGGTTAAAATACTGTTGAAATAAATTTATATCATTACTGTTCATCTTTTTCTATTAAATTTTTTTGCTAAATCCTTCATAATTAAAAACATTGATTTTTTTAGTGTTTCTATTACCCCATTTCCTCGCGTTGCAACTGATTCAAAATATTCCCAACTATCATTCACTCCAAAAGCTTCCTTTAAAACATTAATATCAATGGCATTTGGTAAGTCTCGTTTATTAAATTGAATAACAAGAGGAATTTCTTCAATCTCAATATTGTTTTCTTTTAGATTGATTATAAAATTCTCAAATGATTCAATATTATCTTCAATTCTATCTGCCTGAGAATCAGCGACAAACACTACTCCATCTGCACCCTGAAGAACAAGTTTCCGGGTTGCATCATAATACACTTGACCTGGAACCGTATAAAGTTGAAATTTCGCATTAAAATTGCCAATCTTCCCTAAATCAACAGGAAGAAAATCAAAAAACAGGGTTCTATCCATTTCAGTTGCTAATGATGTCATTTCTCCTCGTTTGTCATTTGGAATTTTACTGTAAATATATTGAAGATTCGTAGTTTTTCCGGATCTTCCAGGTCCATAGTAAACCAATTTACATGTAATTTCTTTTTTTGCATAATTAACTAGCGTCATAAGTTCTCCTAATCTCCAAACATTTCATCTGAGGAGGAATCTATTCCTCTCAGTTTCAATTTGAATTCATCAACATTAGTTACAGATTGTGCTGCATCATCAAATGTAATAATTCCATCTCTGTATAATTTCATAATAGATTGATCAAATGTATGCATTTGATATTGCTTTCCTTCTTCTATAGCAGTAGGAATGAGTAATGTTTTAACAGGATCAAGAAGATATTCTTTTATTGTAGCAGTATTTATCATCACCTCTGTTGCAGGCATTCTTCCTTTACCATCAATCCTGGGTAATAATCTTAGAGAAATCACACCATTCAAAGTTGTTGCTAAAAGTACTCTGATATGCTGCTGTTGATGTGGCGGATAAAATGAAATAATTCTATTAATCGTTTCTGAGGCATTAAGAGTATGTAAAGTTGATAGAACAAGATGTCCTGTATCCGCAGCCTTTATAGCAACATCCATAGTCTGAGCATCACGGATTTCACCCATTAATATTACATCAGGATCCTGTCTTAAAACATATTTTAATGCATTTGCATATGATTCTGTATCATTTCCCACTTCCCTTTGTGATATTATTGATTTTTTATCTTTAAATAAATACTCAATAGGATCTTCTACTGTTATAATATGCTTAGCTGTATTTTCATTAATGTATTCAATCATAGATGCAAGTGTTGTTGATTTACCGCTACCCGTTGTTCCTGTACATAATATCAATCCTCTGGGTTTTTCTGAAAGATCTTTGAGTACAGGAGGAAGATTAAGTTCATCAATGTTTTGTGCGGAAATCGGGATTGTTCTCATTGCAATTGCAACACTTCCTCTTTGAAGATATACATTTACTCGGAATCTTGATAATCCGGCTACACCTATTGCAAAATCAATTTCTTTTTTTACAGAAAATTCATGCTGTTGATCTTTTGACATAATTTTTACAGCAATTTTTCTCAACTC
>CBDUZN010000022.1:0-14870 GCA_965371715.1 uncultured bacterium
AATAAGTGATTCACTGATAATTTATTACAGAGGCAATATATATAGAGATAGTATTTGGCAATATTCATTGATGTATCATGATTCGGGGAATTGGTATTCAGGTAATATACCACCGCAATCAGATAGTACAATTGTGGATTATTATATTACTGCAACAGATAATTCTATGAAGCGCGAATGTGACCCCTATCCTGCACCATTAGGATACTATTCATTTAATGTATTCAATTCTGTTTCAATGATACATTATAATAATCAAAAAATTGAGAATGAAAATAATAATAATCAGACTACTATTAAATTTCTTATGAATTCTATTATCATTAAATCTACGGAAAACAGAAATATTGAATATGCAGTATATAATTCAGCAGGTCAGCATATTGATTGTTTTTCATCAGCATCTAAATCAATGCTCAATATAAATATATCACATCTGCAAAATAGTATTTACTTTATTCAATATGGAACATTTGATTCATATAGAACAGAGAAATTTCTTATAATGAGATAAAAATCTAGGAGCCAGCTTGGGACTGGAATCTCGCAAATATAATTTATAGGAGGTTGACAAATTGATGGGTGATTTGTATTTGATGATTAATAGGCAGATGGGTTTTCTTAATATTATAAATATTGATTAGTAGGGGCATCCCCCCGTGGTTGCCCAATTTTCTAAATATTAATAAATTCCAGAATTTGATAATTGAAGAATCAATTTATATGCAAAAAATGGTGAGATCAATGTTTTGATAAGTAAGGAAATGCAAGGATTGTCCCCAATGAAAATATTTAAAAATCATAAATAGTGATTAAAACTCATAATTGTGTATCTTAAAGTTGACTTTGGTAATATCTCAAAATTTTTAATTTTATTTTTTTTCTAAATATTATCCTATCACTTGCTATTTCTATATTTATATTAAATAAAAGTTGACGAAATTGACCAACGTCCCTGCTTTTTCTTATATTGAAATACTTGAGCAGGAGTAATGTAATTGCAGTTTGTTTCCTTAAACTGCAATAAGGAAAACTACAGGTATGTTGGTTAAAGGACACAAAAAGGGAAATGTAATTATAAATATTGAAAAATAATATGAAAAAGTATTGACAGATGAATAAAAATGAATATTATTGAATGAGAAAGAATAAAGAATAACAAGGAGTATTCATGCCCAAAACTTTAACCATTCGTGTAGATGATAAAACATATAAAATATTTAAGAATGCAGCTGAAACGGAGAGAAGAAACTTATCAAATTTTATTGAAAATGCAACATGTGAATACATTGATGCTCAAATGTATGTTTCTGATGAAGAAATGACAGAAATAATGAAGGATGCCCCAAAAATAAGGAAAGCACTTAAAGATGTGAAAAAGGGAAAGTATAAAATTGTCAGCTAATTTTTCAATAGCAGAGACAGAATCTTTCCAGAGGGATAAGCAGAAAAAAGAATATAAAAAAATCGTAGAAAAACTGGATACAAGAATTTATCCGGAATTGAAGAAAAATCCATTCTACGGTAAACATATAAGGAAATTGAAAGGTGAATTTGAAGGTATATACAGGTATAGAATTGGTGATTACCGTGTTTTTTATACAATTGATAAAGAAAAAATAATTGTATTTATGACTAATATTATTCACAGAAAGGATAGTTATAAATGGTAATTAATATATGAACAAAATACTTTATAAGTATACTTGTTATAATCATATTTGGAGAAGTGACTAGTACTTGAAGAAGTATCTTGTACGCTTGTTGCTGGTACGCTAGTAAAAGAGAAGAGATTAGTATATAATTGCTGATAAAGAAAGGTTGATTGCCCTTCGACAATTAGGAATGCTCATGGCAGGTCACTTCGACCATTCGACAAGCTCATGGCAGGTCACTTCGATAAACTCAGTGCACGGAAACCTGGAGGCGAAATTGGACGAATTAATGGGTGATTTGTATTTGATGATTAATAAGCAGATAAGGTTTTATAGAATATGTTGAAAAAAGAATTATTAGATATTATAAAAACAAACGAAGGATTAACAGTTGAATTTAAAGAAAGCAAGAACGCTGTAAATAAAGATGTTTACCAAACAATATGTGCCTTTTTAAATCGTAATGGAGGGAATCTAATTCTTGGTGTAAAAGACAATGGTAAAATTATAGGAATATCACCTGATGCCATATCCAAAATCAAAAAAGAGATAGTGAGCACTGTTAACAATCTTCAAAAAATAAATCCTCCTATTTATCTTTCAATACAAGAACTTGATTTTAACAATAAAAAAATTCTTGTTATTTATATTCCTGAAAGTTCTCAGGTTCATAGATGTAATGGCAAGATATATGATAGGAACGAAGACGGCGATTTTGATATAACTAATCAATCTAATGCAGTTGCAACTCTTTATATCAGGAAACAATCTTCTTTTTCTGAAAATAAAATATATCCATATCTTAAAATTACTGATTTTAGAAATGATTTATTTGAATTTATACGCAAATTAATAAAAATTCGTAATCCAGAACATTTATGGCTCTCTATGAACAATGAAGATATCTTGAAAAGTTCGGGGCTTTTTCAGAAAGATTATAGCACTAATAAAAAAGGATATACACTTGCAGCTGTTCTTTTGTTTGGAAAAGATGATGTAATACATTCTATAATTTCTTATCATAAAACTGATGCTATACTAAGAAAGAAGAATATAGATAGATATGATGACAGAGAAACGATAGAAACAAACTTAATAGAAAGTTATGATTTATTGATGAAATTTATTGCAAAGCATTTACCCGAGCCTTTTTTTCTTGAAGAAGATATAAGAATTTCGCTGAGAGACAAAATATTTAGAGAGGTAGTTTCCAATATACTCATCCATAGAGAATATCTAAATCCTTATCCTGCAAAATTGATAATAGAAAAAGAAAAGGTAATCACTGAAAATGCTAACAAATCTCACATTTTAGGTACGATTGACCCGAATAATTTTTCGCCTTTCCCTAAAAATCCCAAAATAGCACGGTTTTTCAGAGAAATAGGAAGAGCTGATGAACTTGGCTCTGGTGTGAGAAATATTTTTAAATATACTCCTTTTTATTCAAAAGGTGAAAAACCAGAATTGATTGAAGGAGATATTTTCAAAATAATAATTCCACTTATAGCAAAAACGCAATTAAAGAAAACTGTGGAGAAAACTGTGGAGAAAACTGTGGAGAAAACTGTGGAGAAAACTGTGGAGAAAATTATAGAAGCAATGAGAAAAAACCCGAAAATCACGATAAAAGAATTAGCTGTAATTATTGGTTTAAGTAAAAGGGGTGTAGAATGGAATATAGAAAAATTGAAGAAAGATAAAAAAATAAAACGCATAGGTCCTGCAAAGGGTGGGTATTGGAAAGTAATTATGAAAAAGGAGAAAAAATAAAAAAGGTTAATACAAAAATAGTTGTAGAGTCTAGAAAAAAATCTAAAATGGTATCGACACTTCTATATTTTGGAGCAGGCACTAAGAATGATCCTAAAGATATAATTGGGCTTTCACATTTTCTTGAACATATACTTATATCCCCACATTATGATCAATGGATGAATGTACGGTATATTGGCGGAGATACTGTTGCGAGAACATATATGGATTTTATAATGATAAATCATTATGTTCCGGTTGAAAATTGGAAAAAAGCCCTTAAGTATCTACTGAATTATCTTTATAATTCTGAAATTACAAAAGAAAGAGTTGATGTTGAAAGAGATTTAATAGTAAAGGAATGGAGTTTTTGGACTTCATCACCGAAATCTAAATTTATTACAGAACTATTATCTTTTCTTTTTTCTCCTCATCCCTATGGTTATAAACAAAATGAAGGAATGAAACATATTAATAAAATCACGCCTTCAATTCTTGAACATTATAGAAATTGTTTCTGGAATAATATAACAATATTAATGACAGGAAATGTTACAGAAAAGCAAGTAGTGTCAGAAGTGGGAAGATATATGGATGGAGTAAAAATAAAAGAAGAAAAGTGGGACAAGAAAATAATTAGTTTTCCTGAGGAGAAATATGTTGAGAAAACATTAATATTAGAAGGGCAATCAGATTTTCTGGGTATAGGATGTTTAATTAAAAATCCTGATATTGATGATATTATATCTTTACATATGTGTGGATTATTATCCTGGTTTGAAGATAATATTTTCATAGAGGCATTAAAGAAAAGCAATATTCCCGCTATATCTGTAAGTTGCGTGTATCCAACTATATTTTTTAATGAGGGTTCTTCTCTTGTATTGAATATTGATCTTGAGAAAAATGTGAATAAAATAGATACAAAACTATTATGGGAAAATTTAACAGAAAACTTTGACCTAATAAAAGAAAAAACTCTTATTCATGATAATATTCAAGGTTTACGAAACGAATCTGTGTTAATAGGACATTTTATTAATTTAAAAATGGATTATGAAGAATTTTGTAAGCGACTTAAAGAAATGGATAAAGAAAGATTCTTCAAAACATATGAAAACATTGATAGATTAGTTGTTCTTTATTCAAAAAGGAAAAAATAAATGGATTTAACGAATTTAACAATTGCATTTCCCAGCGGTCCTTATTTCTCTGATATATCATATCTTATCTATACGCTTTTAAGGAAAAGATTTGGAACTATAGGGAAATCATTTTTTGGTTTTCCTTTTATTGAAAGAGAATATATTGTGTTTAATGTAATAGGGCGGAAAACACTTGTTGATAATATTTCATTGGATTTAATAAATTATCCATTAACAGAAGATGAAATCAATATTAAAGAAATAAATGCGGAAATAAAGGGAGAGCACAATAATCCTTTAAATTATATTAATGATTTATTTTATTCAACATTTTTCCCTTCTCCGTATTCAAATGCAATGTATAAGGAAATAAAAAAGCCAAATATTTCATTAATTAAGAAACATCTAAAGAAGTCAATGAACAATGTCTATATTGTTAAAAAAGAAATAAATACAAAGTCTATCTCAACCATTGGAAATTTTAAAAAAATAAAAGAAGATATAAAAATAAAAAATAAAGGTATAAAGGACTTTCAATCTTCATTTCCATCCGCATTTATTCAATTAGGAAACCTATATTGTTCAGGAAAAAACAATTTGATAAATGCTCATCTATTATCTGCATACTATTTTCTTTTTTTGAGGAGAGAATTGTGTTATAAAGGGAAAATTGCTTACCGTTTAGAGTCAGATGTTTATCCCCATTATTTTGGATATTTGGTTAAGATTTATGCCGGTGGAATTTCTAAAACCGATAGAAGGATTATAGATAAATTATTTGAATTATTAGATCAAAACCCTGATATTCCTTTAGAATATATAAAAAACAGAGCAATTGCAAAAATTTACATGGATATGGAGATTGAATTCTTATGGGGGAGAGAATATATAACATCTAATATTTCAGGATACTCCATTGATGAATTGATAAAAGGAATTAAAGATGCAAAATCTATGATTCAACCGAAAACGGATGAAATGTTCGGGATATTGTTAAAATAGACGGGAGGATACTAATCCATTATGTGCAAAATCAGAAAAAAACACCTAAAAATATTTTAATACAAGTAATTAAACATATAGTTTGCTTGATTTGAAATAGTATATTTGATATACTCTATTTAAAGAAGTGACTTGTACGCTTGTTGCTGGTACGCTAGTGGAGAAAAGAGAATCTGGAAGGAACTTTTGCTAGTAGAGAAAAGAATCTGGAGGCGAAATTGGACGAATTGATGGGTGATTTGTATTGTATTGCAGATTATTTTTACTTTTCAGGATATATTAAATTTAATAAGAATAAAGTAAATTAATAAAAAACATGGCATTGAAAATGTAAATAATACATAGGAGTTAAATAATGCTTAAAGATGTAAAAAAGACATTAAATTACTTGAGATCGTTACCGAAAGAAACAGAATGCCTTGAATTTAAAGAAGCGAAAAATCAATTTGACTTTAATAAGCTTGGAAAATATTTTTCAGCATTAAGCAATGAAGCAAATTTGCAGAATAAAGAATGTGGGTATATTGTTTTAGGAATTGAAGATATTAATCATAATATTGTTGGAACTAATTGGCGCAAAGGTAGTCATGATGGTTTAAAACAAGAAATTTCTCAGCATACAACAGGAGGGATGAGTTTTATAACTATTGATGAAATAGTATATTCAGAAGGAAGGGTTTTATTGTTCAAAATTCCTGTTGCTCCAAAGGGTATGCCTATTGCATGGAAAGGACATTATTATGGACGGAAAGATGAAAGTTTAGGTGCATTAACAATTGATGAAATTGACCGTATTCGAGGATATTTATATGATTGGTCTGAAGATATTTGTTCTGATGCAACAATTGATGATTTGGATTTGAAAGCAGTTAGTTTTGCTAGAGTAGAATTTGCCAAAAAGCACTCTCCTTTAGAAAAAGAAATTGCAACATGGGATTATATAACCTTTCTTAATAAAGCCAAAATTTCAATTGAAGGGAAATTAACCAAAACTGCCATTCTATTGTTAGGTAAACCAGAAGCAGCCCATTATATTTCTCCGCTTATTAGTCGTATAACATGGATTGTTCAAAACGAAAAGGGTGAAAAATTAGATTATGAACATTTTGACCCACCATTTATTTTTGCCAGCCATAAACTTCTTGAAAAAATACGTAATCTTAAATATCGCTACATGCCAGATCAAACGCTTTTTCCTGAAGAACTTTTGAAATATGATCCTTGGGTTTTACGCGAGGCATTGCATAATTGTATAGCACATCAGGATTACAGTTTACAGGGGAAAATAATCATTGTAGAAAAACCTGATGAATTGATTTTTACAAATATGGGAAGTTTTCTTCCTGGAAGTGTTGAAAAGGTTATTGGAGAAGATTCTCCTCCTAAACAATATCGCAATCCATTCTTGACTAATGCGATGGTCAATTTAAATATGATTGATACCATAGGAAGTGGAATTAAACGGATGTATATTACTCAAAGAAAGCGATTTTTCCCAATGCCAACATATGAATTAGAAAAGGATGAAGTAACTATCCGGATTTTGGGAAAAATATTAAATATGATGTATACTAATCTTCTTAAGGAAAATAGAGATATTAATTTGAACTCAATTATACTTTTGGATTATATTCAGAAAGGCATAAAAATATCAAAAGAAGCATATAAATATTTAAAGAAACTTAGATTGATTGAAGGCAAATATTCGAAATTTCATTTATCATCAGATGTTCATAAAACACTAGGTAAAAAGGCTGAATATATTAAAAAGAGAGGACTAGATGATGATTATTATGAAAAATTGATTATAAAATATCTAGAAGAATATAAGGAAGCTTCAAGGAAGGATATGGAAGTTTTACTTTTAGAAAAAATGGCTGATGTTCTTACGGTGAAGCAGAAGCAGAAAAAAATATCAAATATACTCCAGAAAATGCGAAGGAATCATTTAATAGAAAAAGGAAAAGGTAGAAAATATGCTTGCTGGATTCTTTTGTCTAAAACAAACGAAAAGAAAGCTTAATTGTGTAATTTTAGACAAAAGAACACTTTAAGTGTTGGTGTATTAACATCTTGCAATGTCTAAAATTTTAAAAAATATAGAAAAATTAGCAATAAAATAGATAAAGAAAAAAGAATTCAAGATCTTACAAAATTGTAATTTGATCAAAATTTAGATTTTCAAAAGGAAATAATAGATAATATTAAGGATATTTGCCATTATTCAATTAATTAAAGATTTCAAGGAATAGTGGATTTTTTTTAATCCGCCTCAGGAGGATAGAAAAATTAGGTGAAAATCAATAAATATATAATTGTTTCATACCAAAACTCCCTAAAAAAATATTCCACAATATTTTCATACGGATAAATTAAATATATAGTTTGCTTGATTTGAAATAGTATATTTGGTATACTTTTATAAGCAGAGGTAGATAGTATATGATTGCTGATAATGAAAGGTTGATTGCCCTTCGACAATTAGGAATGCTCAGGGCAGGTCACTTCGATAAACTCAGTGCATGGAAACCTGGAGGTGAAATTGGATAAATTGATGGGTGATTTGTATTTGGTGGAATCCGAAAAACTAATAGAAATATTGAAAATAAATCAATAAAAATTTTTATTAGAATGGATATTGATCCAAGTATTTCAAAGGGATTACAGGAAAAGCATTTGACTTTGTAGTATAAAAATGACATAATAAATATTATGAAAAATTTTAAAATAAAATAAAACAAGAATTAAATTATGGCAAAAATGAAGGATATTCCAAAAATTGATAGACCAAGGGAGAAATTTCTAAAAAAGGGTCCAGAAGCACTTTCGAGAAGCGATCTTTTGGCTATTTTGCTTGGGAGCGGAATTAAAGGAAAAAATGTACAGATACTATCCAAACAAATCATCAAGAAGTTTGGCAAAAACTTTCTAAACATTACAATTGATGACTTACAGAAAATTTCTGGTATTGGACAAACAAAAGCATTACAAGTCGTTTCAGCAATTTCTTTGATTAAAAGGTATTATACAGACGAAAAAACTAATGAAATAGTTATAAAAAACTCTAAAGATGTTTTTTCTCTTACTTACGACCTAAAAGAGAAGAAAAAGGAATATCTTGTATGTTTATATCTAAATGCCAGAAATGTTCTACTAAAAAAGGAAATTGTTAGCATTGGACTTCTTGATAAGACATTATTACACCCGAGAGAGATTTATCATCCTGCAATAGATTTGAATGCGGCAAGTATAATTTTGGTTCACAATCACCCTTCGGGCGATTGTGAACCAAGTGAAAAGGATAATAGAATTGTTGAAAAAATATGCAAAGCTGGTGAAATAATGGGGATTCCTGTTATTGATTTTGTTATTGTTTCGGATGGTGGGCATTATAGTTTTTATGAAAAATTAAAAAATCAAAATAAAAGTTTTGACTATGTTGAAGATGGAGAGCAAGGAATACTTTTTGATTTATTAGAAACAAAAAAACCATCATATGTAGTAGGTTTAAAAAAGACAGAAATAAAACATTATCATCTTTCAAAAATTCAGAATGGTTATTTCAGATTACAAAACAGAAGATATTTAGGAAATAAATATAAATTACTTGGATTCATTGAAGATATTATTACTGAAAAATGTGGAAAAGTAAATTCTTTCTTTGATATTTTTGCAGGAACAGGTGTTGTTGGCGAAAGATTTAATGATATAAATATAAAAATTATTTCCAATGATTTACTTTTTTCCAATTATTTATGTTTAAAATCTTTTCTAAATACAAAAACAGATATTAGTAAAATAATTGCTAAAAAAATCGAATATTTAAATAAGATGAAAACAGAAGGTAGAAATTATTTTTCAGAAAATTTTGGGAAAACATATTTTTCATTAGAAAATTCAATAAAAATTGGGGCAATTAGAGAAGAAATTGAGAATATTTCTAATAGTGAAAATGAAAAAGATATCTTAATCTGTTCATTACTTTATGCAACTGACAAAGTAGCTAACACTGTGGGTCATTATGATGCTTTCAGAAAAAACCTTGATACAATAAAGACTATAAAATTATTAATACCAGAAATAAACTATTCCTATAATAAAAATAATGAAATATTTAACCAAGATGCAAATATTCTTGTTAAAAAAATAGTATGTGATGTTTTATATATTGATCCTCCATATAATTCTAGACAATATAGTGACGCGTATCATTTGCTTGAGAATTTAGCAAAGTGGAAAAAGCCTGAAGTTTATGGTATTGGAAAAAAAATGGATCGTTCTCATATAAAAAGCAGTTATTGTTTGAAATCAGCAACAAAAGCGTTCGAAAAATTAATTAGAGATGCTAAATGCAAACATATTTTACTTTCTTATAATAATACAGGAAGTACAAAAGATGGAAGATCAAATGCAAGAATAGGAGATAAAGACATTATTGAGATTTTAAAAGAGAAGGGTGAATTAGAAATATTTGAAAAAGATTATAAGTCTTTTACGACGGGTAAAAATGAAAATGGTAATAATATTGAACGAATTTTTCATTGCAAAGTAAGAAGGAAAACATGAAAAAACCCTGGTCAATCACTACTACAGTTAGAGATCCAAACCGATTGCGACCTTTTTTGATTGTTTTTCAGCAATTAGATGGATGTGAATGGAATAAGGAAAATCAAAAAAAATACCAAATATTGCTAATCAAAGAAAGAGTATATGGATATGGAAATCCTCAATTCTATACAACCTTATCAAAAAAACAAATTACTTTAATAGATAATCAACTAGGGACAATTTCTTTTAAGCAAGCAAAAGAAATATTTGATGCAAAAAAATATACAGATCCTCCAATGAGAGGGCGTCAATCATTAAATCCTTTAACAAAATTTGGATTAGTAATAATAAAAAACAAAAAAGCATTAATAACTGATTTAGGAAAATTATTACTGAGAGAAAATTCTGATATTGGCGAAATAATTTTTAGAAGTTTTTTAAAATGGCAAATTCCAAATCCCGATAGCAGTGATTATAAAATTGAGGATGGTTATGATATAAAACCATTTATTGGAGTTCTACATTTAATAAACAAAGTTAATGAAAAATCTTTAGCATTAAGAGAAAAACCAAAGGGAATAAGTAAAAAAGAATTTTCATTGTTTTGTCCAACTTTGATTAACTATAATGATATAGATTGTTTTGCTGAAAAAATAATTTTATTGAGAAAGCAATTAAAGGGAAGAAATAAGCAGGAACAAAAAGATATTTTCAATGAATATCAATATAATTTTGCAATGGAATTTCTTGAAACTGATAAGTCTGAAGAAATAGAAAAATTTCTAAATACATTAAAGGATTATGGAGATAATACTATTAGATATTTCCGCTTAACTCGTTTTCTATATATTCGCGGTAGAATTTATTATATTGATTTAGAACCAAGGAGATCTATAGAGATTGAAAATTTATTAGGTTATGATAATTCTAAATCAAAGAAATTTAAATCTAAAGAAGAGTATTTAGATTATATTTCGAATAATTTTGAACCAGTGCTACCTTGGGAAACCACAGAGAAATATAAGGAGATTATTTCAGAAATTTTAGAAGATATAAAAATATATCAAGACAGATTGAGGGATATCCCAAAAAAGATTTTGAATTACAATAATTTTATTAATGAGGATTTAAGAAGATATATTATTGAATTAAGACAATATAGAAGAGAATTGCAAGAAAAGGAGAATTACAATAAATCACAGGATATTACACAAATAAATATATATATAAAACGATTTGAAAATATATTTAATTCAGATAATAAACCAATTTTACTTGAGGAACTTTCAACTTTTGGATTAAATGCTATAAATGATGCTTTAAGAATTAAACCAAATTATCCTGTTGGAGATGATAATAGACCAACCTACACAGCTCCAGCTAACATCCCGGATATTGAGTGCTTTTACGAGAAGTATAATGCTATTTGTGAAGTAACAATGTTAACAAATCGTGAACAATGGTATAATGAGGGGCAACCCGTGATGAGGCATTTGAGAGATTTTGAAAACAAGTATAACAATAAAAATTCTTATTGTTTGTTTATTGCACCAAAATTTCATAGAGATACTATTAATACTTTCTGGATATCAGTGAAGCATGAATATGAAGGAGAAAAACAGAGAATTGTTCCTTTATCTATAAATGATTTTATAAATATTTTGAAAATAGTTATAAAATTAAAAAAATCAGGAAGAAAATTAACGCATTTACATTTAGTTAATCTATATGATAAAATCATTGGATTAGCAGAATCACTTAATAATTCAAATGATTGGTTAAATAGCATTCCGGAAACTATTGAAAAATGGGAAAAATTCCTGGATACCACTATATGAAAAAGAATATTATTTACAATGGAGATTGCATTAAAATTCTCAATACCAAAATTAATGAAGAATCCATTGACTTGATTTTTGCAGATCCTCCTTACAATTTATCTGGGAATGGATTGAAATGGAAAGGAAATAAAACAGGTGGAGATTGGTATATGGTTAATGAACATTGGGATAAATTATCCGCTCCTGAATATATAATCTTTACAAGAAAGTGGATTAAGGGCTGTTATAGAGTTCTTAAGTCATCAGGATCAATATATATTGCTTGCAGTTATCATAATATAGGTGAAGTAATGATTGTTTTAAAACAATTAAATTTTAAAATAAATAATGTAATTACATGGTATAAAACAAATGCTATGCCTAATATGACCAAGCGAGTATTTACCCATTCAACAGAATTTGTGATTTGGGCAGTAAAGGGCAAGGGATGGACATTCAATTATGAGACAACTAAGGAAATAAATACTGAAAAGCAAAAAGATGGAAATTTAAAACAAATGAGAGATCTTTGGCAAATGCCATTAGTTCAAGGAAAAGAGAGATTGAAAGGTGAAAATGGAAAATCATTGCATCCAACACAAAAACCCGAAGAAGTTCTTAAAAGAATTATTTTAGCAAGCTCAAATAAAGGTGATATAGTTTTAGATCCCTTTTTAGGGAGTGGTACAACGGCATACATAGCACAAAAATATAATCGTAAATGGATAGGCATTGAAAAAGAAATTATTTATGTAAAAGCTGCGGAAAAAAGGTTATGCAAATGATTTCATATGTTAAAATAGTATTTAAAAGTTTTTTAAGTTAGGTTTAATTGGAGGAAATAATAGGTATTATATGTTTCTTGAAAAAAAATATTTTAGAGATAGGGTGACTTAAATTAATGTATGTGATGAAAACATTAATAACAAACAAAAAGATGGTGATTGATAAAAATAACCAAAAACCAACTTCTAATTATTATAGTAGTGAGGAATAACCATGGAAAGTAGTAGTTACTTTGACTTAACTGATAAAGATATTAACATAAAAAATCTTTATATAAATAGGATAGATAGTTTTAATTGTCAACTTATTGATAAAGACGAAAATGTTTACGATGGCTTTATTTTAGCAAAAAGTGAAGCAGGGAAGATATTAACCATTTGTGATTTTCATAGCTCAACTACTGATCAAAAATACCAGGCAAGATTAATTTTTCACAAAACAGATAAAGATTTTAAGGATAGAAATGTTAGTAAAGGTAGTGATTGTGTGAGAATACCATTTGAAAGAGGTCAGGAGGGGTATAGAGAATTTTGGAAAATGATTTCTTTTTTATACAAATGGAGAGAAATGATTGATATAGGGGAATTTGAGGATTATTTTTCGATAACAGAAAAAAATCTAGCTGATATATTACCCAAAATTGCAAATATAAAGAATAAAAAAATTGTTGTGAATAATTTAATAAAATTATCAAATAATGGTTTAGATGATTTGAGTGCTTTAGTTAGTATAGCAAAATTGGTAAATATTCTTAATGAATGGGAAAAAAATATAACAAATAATAATGAAGAATTTTGGCAAAAATTTTTCCAAAATAATTCATGGATTATATCTCAAATATTTTACTGTCCATACTTGAAAATTGGAGAAAAGATATATTGCGGTGGGAAAGAAACGGACAATAAAGGAGGAGTACTAAGTGATTTATTCTATCAGAATAAGCAAACAGGGAATATTGCTCTTATAGAAATAAAAACACCTAAAGATAATATTATTATTGGTCAACAATACAGAGGAAAAAAATCAGGAGAGAATGTTATTTATTCTATGAAAGAGGAGTTGACGGGTAGTGTAAATCAAGTTTTAAACCAAAAAAAAGTTTACACGAAAACGCATGATGAAAAAGACGGAAAAACACTAAATAACACAAAGTGTATTTTAATAATTGGAATTTTACCTAAAGAGGAAGATAAAAAGAAATCTTTTGAATTATATAGAAATTCTTTAAGAGATGTTGAGATAATAACTTATGATGAACTTTTTGATAGAATAAAATCAATTTTAACGATATTTGAGAATTGAGTTATGGTAGAAAGAAAATTTTTATATAATACTATATTTTAAGGAAAACTATGAAATTTAAAAAGCTAACAAAATTAATCTTTGATGAAATAAAGCCAAAATTGGAAAATAATCAAGGATTATCCATTTTTGCAAAGGAGAGATCTAAATTTGAAGGTTGGTTAAAAGTAGAATTATGTGATAGCTTATCAAAATATTTTAAAGATGTTGCTCCAGAGAGAAATAGAATTGATATCACTTTTGAAAATTGGGCAATTGAACTTAAAACAATTAATACAAATATTCGTTATGAAAATGTCAAAAATAAAAAACGACCAATAACCAAAAACACGGAAGGAGTAATTAAGGATATTGAAAAACTGAAACAAACTGATTATACTAACAAGACTATTTTATTTATTGTTTTCCCGATTATTAATGGGAATAAGAAGTGGCAAATTCAATTACAAAAAATTTCTAAATTATTAAAAGAGATAGAACACATTGACTTTATTTTTAAAGGTGAAATCCCTGGCGTTGTTTATTTTGGTTCAATATAATAACATATAAGAGTTTTTGATATGTTTCTTTGGAAATATAATGATTAAGGAAAAGAATGAAAACAAAAAACACGGTCTGAAATATCATTTATGAATTCAATTATAGTTAGTAAAAATCAAATAGAGATCAGAGAGCATATAGGAATAATAACAGGATCGGAAAGTAAACCTGAATACCAATACCAACAATTGCAAAAATACATAGATAATAAAAATTTACAAATTGTATTGAGAGAAAAAACAGGTTCGAAAATTGATGGAGCACATACAAAAGAAGATTACTTCAATTGTTTTATGTTTGCTTATGGAAAAAGAGAT
>CBDUZN010000023.1:0-14664 GCA_965371715.1 uncultured bacterium
AAGAAATGAATCGGAGATTAATTTATTCGTATAAAAAATTTTATAAAATCCAGCATTATCTATAAAAATATATTTATTTGATGTTTTTTTGTTTTCTATAATAATAAGAAAATGTCCTCGCAATATTTTTATTGCCTTATTTAGACCACAAGTATCTATTTTATTAAGAAAAGTATTAATAGAATCATTACCATTTTGATTGTTTGCAGTATATACATATCCTTTCCATGTTACTGAATATTTTTCATTATCAATTGAATTGTATTTACAATTAGATGTATTACTATTTATAAATTTTACCATAATATTAATATTAACCAAAATTAAAGAAAAGTAAATATTGAAATGCCACTAAAACATCCTTTTAATTAATAATAAATTATGATACTATTTGATTGATTAATCAAAAAGAGAGTATATATGAAAAAAACTTTTTTATTGTCTATCATAATATTTCTTATGTTCAATGCCTGTTATAATATTTCAGGGCAATCAGTTGTTACTTATGCAGATAATGAAAGACTATTAGAATTGATTCTAATATCTGATAAAATAGTGGATAAAGAACACATATATGATTATGATTATATTCAATCTTTCATTGATTCTCTATTATATAAAATCAATCCTCTTATTAAGAACAAAAAAACAAAAAAACAATTAGAAATATTATCATCAATTATTCATGATTCATTGGGATTTAGTTATATTGATGTTCCTTTTGATTCCGTATTGCCTCAGTATGGCTTATTATCTGAAATTATTACAAACAGGGCAGGTAGCTGTATGGGATTTACAGCATTATATTCAGTTCTATGCGAGGAATTGAATATTAGTATAAATGTAATGACCTATCCCAAACATATATTTATTCATTTTTTTGATAATGGGAATCATTATCTTGAAGCAACAAATGGTGTTATTTATGATAATACGGAATATCTAACAGAGAAGAATGATGCAGTTCATATAAATGAATGGAATCTAAAATCATTAAATATGCAGAAAATGAAGGCATTGTATTTATATAATACTTCATTGATTCTTAATAAAAGCAAACAGTATAAATTGGTAAACGAATTGATGAATAAAGCATATGAGTTGTATGATGAGCCAACATATATAGGTGATATGTATGCATTCAGCGCATTTAACATTGAGGACTATGAAACTGCTATTAAAGTATATAAAAAATTATATAGTAATTCTATTGAGAATAAGGGTTACAGAATGAATCTTAATTCTACATATATTAAATGGGGCAATATGCATGCTGCAAACAATGAATATATAAATGCAATTGAAAAATATGAACAAGCAGAGAAATATATTCCCAGTGATCCAATTGCAATTGGAAATATGATTACTGTATATAATAATACTGCGGTAGAATATACTAAATCAGGCAAATATGAGAATGCTGAAAAATTATTAATTAAGGCATATAATATTGAACAATCAAATATAATAAAAAAAAGTTTTACATATTTGTATATAACATGGGGAAATGAATATTTCAAACAGGATGAATACAGTTTAGCAATTGATTTTTACTCAAAGGCATTGAAATATGATAATAAAAATAGTGTAATGAATAATATTTCTTCTGCATATAGTAATTGGGGAAATATATTTTATAATAATAAAAAATACGGCAATGCAATTGAAAAATACAAAATGGCTATTGATTGGAAACAAAATAATACTGAAGCATATAAAGGATTGGGTAGTGTTTATTTTGAAGAGAAAAAATATATAAAAGCAGCTGAATATTTTAAGACATGTATTGATATGGGTGATAGTGATGGAAATAATTATTATGGAGCAGGTGCAGCTTATTTTAATGCAAAGAAATTTAGAAAAGCAAAGGAAATATTAAATCTTGGATTAAGCATAATTGAAGATGAAGATATAAGATGGAAGATAGTGGATTTATTAAAGAAAATAAAGAATTGATATATATGATTATATTTTTCCATTTTATTCCGCTCCGTTACACAAGCAAATATATGTATATTCCGAGTAATGTTAAATCTTATTGATTGTTTTTGTCCGTGTATTCTTCTTTGGAAAGGTGAAGACTATTTACTCTGAAGAGCATGGACGCAACCCGTAGTAATATTCTCATATTACGGTTTCTATTCCAGAGCTCCTCAGAGTAAATGTGTGAACCTTTGCATCATGATTATATATACTTTCTGCTTTCTCGTACAATAAACAAGATAAATACATTTTAATGGTTGACAGATGTTGAAATAAGTGCTTAAATGAACATTGGGGAGCTGCCAATGGCGGCTGAGAAAGCTGAAAAAGGCTGACCCTTTGAACCTGATACAGATAATGCTGTTGTAGGGAGTATTATTGCAAATCAGGTTCAAAACCTGATTTTTTTATTTTAGGAGGTATTAGCGTGTTAAATGATATTAAAATATCCAAACACATTATTGATGGATATTTCAGCAAATTGTCATCAACATTGGATATAGATGTTGCTATTGTTGGTGCAGGTCCATCAGGTCTTGTTGCAGGATACTATTTGGCAAATGATGGATATAAGGTTTCCCTTTTTGAAACAAAACTTGCTCCTGGTGGTGGTATGTGGGGAGGTGGGATGATGTTTAATGAAATAGTTGTGCAGAAAGAGGCAATTCATATACTTAAAGAATTTGGAATAAATTCAAAGGATATGAAAGAGGGATATTTTACGGCTGATTCAGTTGAAGCAACATCAGCATTAATAAACGGGGCAGTTAAAGCTGGAGTAAATATTTTTAATCTTATAAAGGTTGTAGATGTTGTTTTAAAGGATAATGAGGTTAAGGGTTTGGTTCTGAACTGGACTCCTGTTGAACAAATGGGACTTCATGTTGATCCTTTGACTATTCAGGCAAAAAAGATTATAGATGCAACAGGACATCCTGCTGAGATTACAAATACACTTGTTAGAAAAGCGGGAATTAATCTAAGAACTCCATCGGGAAAATTTGAAGGAGAAAGACCAATGAATGCAGAAAAAGGAGAAGAAGAAACAGTGAAAAACACATCTGAGGTGTTTACAAATTTCTATGTTTCAGGAATGGCTGCAAATGGTGTTTATGGTGGATTTAGAATGGGTCCGATATTTGGTGGTATGTTGCTTTCGGGGTATAAGGTATATACCCTTATAAAGGAGTCATTATCAAAAGAATCATAGATGTAAATCTTAATAGATTGAGAGAGGGACTCCGTGTTATTGAAGAAGCAGCTCGATTTATTCTTAATGATAAAGAATTGACAGAGAATCTTAAAAATCTAAGGCATACTTACGGGCATTTGAAAATGATGATTCCTGAGGATACAATGAGCAGTAGAGATATAAATTCTGATATTGGAAAATCTTCGGAATTTGATATACCAGGATCTAAAAATATAGCAGATATTGTAAAAAAATCATTTGGCAGAGCTCAGGAAGCAGCCCGAGTTATTGAAGAATATAGTAAAATGATTAATAATGATATTGGGAAAATTGCAAAATCAATCAGATTCCAACTTTATCAATTAGAAAAAGATATGATTCCTGCATTAAAAAGTAAAATTGTTTTTCCTGATAAATTCGGATTATATTTAATAATGACAAATCCAATTATCGGATATGAAAAATTGACTGAGATAGCGGTTAAATATAATGTGAGGATTATTCAATTTAGGGACAAAAAAATGAATGATAAGGATTTGCTTAAAACTGCAATAGCAATAAAAAATATAACAAATGGATCCAACACATTATTTTTTGTAAATGACAGACCTGATATTGCAATAATATCAGAAGCCGATGGTGTTCATTTAGGGCAAACGGATTTGCCAATAAAGGAATGTAGAAATTTATCGGATAAGCTGTTTATAGGAAAGTCAACTCATACATTAAAGCAAATGAAAGATGCATTGAAAGAAAAACCGGATTATATTGGCATTGGTCCTATATATAAAACAAAATCAAAAAAATTGCCTGATAATGTACTTGGACTTGATAAATCAATGGAAATGCTGAAAAAAAGCAATGTTCCCGCAATTGGTATTGGCGGGATAAAGGATTTTAATTTAAAGGAAGTTATAAATACGGGTTTCAGCAATATTGGAGTTATTTCATATATTACTGAAAGTAATGAACCAAAAAAGCAGATAGAAGAAATTCAAAATATATTCAGGAGTTATTATGACACAGAGAAGTGATGCATTAAAAGGAAATATTACAAATGAAATGAAATGGACAGCAGAATTTGAAGGAAAGGATACAGATTTTATTATGAATGGATTAAAGAATGGCACAATTTGTCTTCCTCATAATAGAATGCGGAAAAAACAATATTATTATGCAATTGGCGCAGGATTATCAACAAAGGTTAATGCAAATATAGGGAGTTCTCCATATCATATTAATTTGGATGAAGAAATCAAGAAAATGGAAGTAGCTATTAAAGTGGGTGCGCATTCTATAATGGATCTATCCTTGGGCAATCAAATAAAAACAATAAGAAAGGAAATATTGAAACAGAGTTCTGTAATGGTAGGAACAGTTCCAATCTATGAAATGGGATATAATTTATCTATAAAAAATAAAGATATTATTGATATGACAATAAAAGATTATCTTGAAACAATTGAGGAACAAGCAAAAGATGGTGTTGATTTTATGACTATTCATTCAGGAGTAACACAGGACTCTTTTAAAAGAATGCAGAATGAAGGGCGCAAACTAAATATTGTTTCAAGGGGTGGTTCAATGCTTGTTGCCTGGATGCAGCATAATTTAAAGGAATCTCCGTTATATGAATATTATGATGAAATTTTGGATATTCTTGTTGAATATGATGTAACAATTTCTCTTGGTGATGGAATGAGACCGGGTGCCTTTGAAGATGCTACTGATAGAGCTCAGATAGAGGAATTGATTATACTTGGAGAATTGACACAAAGGGCATGGGATAAAGGGGTACAGGTTATGGTAGAAGGTCCCGGACATGTTCCTCTAAATAAAGTCAAGCTCAATATGGAAATAGAAAAGGAATTGTGTCATGGAGCGCCGTTTTATGTATTGGGACCACTTGTAAATGATATTTCTGCGGGCTATGATCATATTGCAGGAGCTATTGGAGGAGCCATTGCTGCATATAATGGTGCTGATTTTTTGTGTTATGTTACACCGGCGGAACATCTTAGATTGCCAACTGTGGATGATGTTAAAGAAGGTGTTATTGCTTCAAAATTAGCTGCTTTTTCTGCTGATTTGGCTAATGGAATGGATTATGCAATCAAACAGAATAGAGCAATGACTGAAGCAAGAAGAAATCTTGATTGGGATAATCAGATAAAATATTCCATTAATCCTGAAAAAGCAAAAAAATATAGAAATGAATCTGAAATTGGAAAAGATGATGTTTGTACAATGTGCGGAGAATTTTGTGCTGTTAAACGATTAAATGATATTATTAAAGATAATACTGATGGGCAGGTTTAAAACCTGCCCCTACTTACTAAAAATTTTGTATTTACTGAACAAAAAATTGTGTAACACCTGTTGTTATAACAACAGATTGACTTTCAATAATATTTGTAATGGTGGTACTTACTTCAAGAATATATATATTACTGCTAAGAGCAGTTCCTGTGTATGTTGTACTTGTATCCTCAGATGTTGTTTCCCATAATTCGTTATTATTGGTATCCTTCAATACAATTTTATAAGTCCCTCCGGGATTAACATCATTAAAAACAATATCAAAATCTTCACTTGGAACACTTAAATTAGCAATATCAGGTTCCAGAAAATATAATTGAGGAACAACAATTTCATAAGTACTCATTGATTTACTAGTATTTCCATCCTTTAATGAGACCCTATAATAGTATGTATTCCCAGAAAGGATTGAATCAGTATAAGTGCCGTTTTTTGAAACAGGAACAGCATCAATCTCAATAAAATCATTATCATTACCTACTGATTTTTCAATAACAATTTCATCTCCTTCAATTGTTTGGAAAGCATTCCAGCTTAATATCACTGCACCGGCAGTAATAACTTCATTTCCTTCATGAATATCTAATGAATCAACAAATAATTGCTGGGAAAAAAATGCACCAGTATATAGATAAATGCCAGCTATATCAGTTTCGGGATTTAGTAATGTACATGAAATTATTATTAAAGCAATCATTAATGGGAAAACAATAAATTTTTTCATTTGAAACTCCTTTTTGATATATTATAGTGATTTTTTAAATAATTACAATATTCTGATTATTTATATTGACTTTACATTTAAATTAACTAAAATGAATCAAACAAAAAAGGAGTTTTTAATGAAAAGAACAATGATGATTTTGATAGCAATGACAATAATCTTGGCATTGGCATCATGTAGTGCAAATCCTCAGGAAAAGATTGTTGGAAAATGGATAATTAATCCTGAAAGTGAAACCCAGGACTTGCCAATTGAAATAACTGCTGAGAAGAAAGCTGTTATTATGGATCAAGCAATGGATATTACATTTGGTGAAGAGAATAATGGAGTTTTGGAAGGACAAATATCGGTGCCAATGGGAATGTCTATTGATTTTGAATATACTATGAAAACGGATGTAATTCTTATTGAAGCAATGGGTAATGCTTCTGAATATGTGCGTTTCGTAGGCACAGAAGAAGAGTGGGAAGAATACAAAAATGAAGCAATGAAAAGACAGGCACTTGCAATTAACATGTATTTTGTAGATATGAGCATAAAGAAATTCTATGAAGATAATAGCAATGCAAAAGGAATTACATTAATAGATTTAGAAAAATATCTTCCTCCGACTATGAACAATCCTTATGATCCATCAAAGAAAGCAATAGAAATTGGTTATGATGATGTTGAATTTACAACAGAAAAAACAGGAATGATTTATATCAAATTGACCAAGAGCAGCAAAGAATATGAAATTAAGGCATTTGGAACAGAATCTTTTATAGAAGGATTAAAGCAGTAAAAGATATTTATTGGTTTTTATTACACAAGTCCGTTTAAAACGGGCTTGTGTAAATACACTTTACAGAAATTCTTTACTTTCTTTCTCCAACAAATCAATTATACAAATACATTATTTCTAAAAATGCCCGTATTTCATATAATAAATAAAGTTATGGCAAAATTGGTCTTGACAAAAACAAGTAAACAGGTACAATAATACCAAATTAGGAGTAATGATGGGTAGTATTGTTAAAATGTCTGAAGCAACTTATCTTGGAATCCATGCATTAGTGATTATTGCAATGAATGGAAAAAGAATAAGTGTAAAGACTATTGCTGAAATGACAGGAACATCAGCAAATCATTTATCAAAGGTAATGCAACTTCTTGTTAAAGAAGAATATGTGAAATCAACAAGGGGACCAAATGGAGGATTTTCACTGATTAAGAATCCTGCTGAAATAACTCTTCTAATGGTATATGAATTATTTGAAAAAAGAATTACAAATGAATCATGTCCATTTAGACATGGAAGCTGCCCTCTTGGAAAATGCATATTTGGTGGTATTGTGGAGAAAATTACAAATGAGTTCTATAACTATTTAAAAAATACAACATTAAATGATTTGATTGATAAATAATAAGGAGGTTTTTATGTTTTGTTATCAATGTGAACAAACAGCAAAGGGAGTTGGATGCGACTCTTTTGGTGTATGTGGAAAGGAACCACAAACATCTGATATTCAGGATCTATTAATTTACCAACTTAAAGGAATATCACAACTTGTGTATAAAGCATACGAATATGTTGATAATAATCCGGGAATAGATCGATTTCTTATAAAGGGATTATTTACAACGGTAACGAATGTTAACTTTGATTCTCATAGTATTGCAGATATTCTAAGAAAAGGTAATGCATTACTTAAAGAAGCATTTGAAATGTGCAAAGATAATTGCCATCATAATGAAAAAAGTTGTGATGCTATACAGATATTAAAAGAGTACACTGTTCCAGAGGATTATGATGAAATGCTTGTTTTTGCCTCAGAACACACATTTAATAAAGATATTGAACAATTAGGAGATGTGAAAGCAGGGCTTTATCATTTAATTATCTATGGATTAAAGGGAACTGCTTCATATGTTGACCATGCAATGATTCTTGGCATAGAGGACAATGATGTGTATAGAAAATTTCATGAACTTATGACATTCACTGCCGATAAAAATCACAATAATGATGAATTACTTAAAGCAGTTTTGGAGGTAGGGGAATTGAATCTCCGCGCAATGGAAATGTTAGATAAAGCAAATACAGGGACCTACGGCCACCCAGAACCAACAAAAGTAAGAATTACTCCTATTAAAGGAAAGTGCATTCTTGTATCGGGACATGATTTGAAGGATTTGAAAAAGTTACTTGAACAGACAGAAGGTAAGGGAATCAATATATATACGCATGGAGAAATGTTGCCAACTAATGCATATCCAGAGCTGAATAAATATAAACATCTTATTGGAAATTATGGAGGTGCATGGCAGGATCAGATAAAGGAATTTGATGCTTTTCCCGGAGCAATACTTATGACAACAAATTGTATTCAGAAACCGAAAAAAACATACTTTAATAGAATTTTTACAACCGGTCTTGTTCAATGGCCAGGTGTAGCACATGTATCAAATGAGGATTTCTCATTAGTTATAGAATCAGCACTTAATGCTGAGGGATTCACTGAGGATGGAGAAGATAAGCATATTTTAGTGGGTTTTGCACGAAATGCAGTATTGGGAGTTGCAGACAAGGTGATTAATTTGGTGAAACAAGGCAAAATAAAACACTTCTTTCTTGTTGGTGGTTGTGATGGAGCAAAACCAGGAAGAAATTATTATACAGAATTTGCAGAAAAAGTTCCTGATGATTGTGTGATTCTTACACTTGCGTGTGGGAAATACAGATTTAATAAAAAAACATTTAATGATATTGATGGTATTCCACGATTACTTGATGTTGGACAGTGCAATGATGCATATTCTGCAATAAAAATTGCAATGGCACTTGCAGAAGCATTTGATACAGATATTAATTCATTGCCACTATCAATGATTTTATCATGGTATGAACAGAAAGCAGTATGTATATTGCTAACCTTACTTTATCTAAATGTAAAAAATATCCGATTAGGACCTACATTGCCCGCATTCATAAAACCAGCAGTTCTTGAAATTCTATCAGAAAAATTTAATCTTATGCCTACTACTACTCCAGATGAAGATTTGAAAGCAATATTTGATAAGGGATAACCATGAAAAAAAGTATTAATGATTTTCCGGAGATTGAACAGGTTAAACCAGTTGATGCAAGAAAATTCTTTACTGAGGAAAATGCTGAGATGGTGAAGATGATATTGAAACCGGGAGAAATCATTAGAAAACACAGCGTTGATTGGAAAGTTGCATTTATTATAACGGCAGGGACTTTGAATTTTACTGAGAATGATAAAATTCATGAATTAGTAAAAGATGATATTGTTGTATCGGAAAAGGGTGTGCTTCACGGATTTGAAAATAGAAGTGATAATATTGCAGAGATATTTGTTATTAAAACAAAGTAATTAATTCCTGCTAATTGATACAATATAAAAAACCCTCCATGCGCATTAGTGCAGGAGGGTTTCTTATTTAAGATATTACTTTTTAAATAATAAACTTACCGTCTTTATAAATTAAATCATTGTCTGCATAGATCTCTCCGCCATCTCGCATATTTGCAAGCAAATCCCAATGAATAGATGAATCATTTGTTCCACCTGTTTCAGGGTATGCAGCTCCAACAGCCATATGTATTGTCCCACCGATTTTTTCATCAAACAGCATATTTTTTGTAAATTTCTGAATACCATAATTTGTTCCAATTGCAGCCTCTCCAAAATGTCTTGTTCCGGGTATTTCGAAAACCTGATCCAATAGGTCTTGACCCTTCTTTGCTTCCCACTTAACAACTTCCCCATTTTTAATTTCAAGAGTAATATCTTCAATCTCTTGTCCCATAAATATACCTGGATATGAGAATCTAATCTTACCATTTATTGAATCTTCAACAGGAGTTGTGAATACTTCTCCTGATGGCATATTATGTGTGCCATCAGAATTAATCCATTTCCTGTCTTTGTACGAAAATGTAATATCTACATCATTGCTTTTAAATTTCATTGTTTTTCTTTTTTTAAGAAAATTAATGATTATTTCCTGTCTATCATGTAATTCATTCCATTTTTTTACAGGATCATCTTCAAATAAATAACAAGCGCCTGCAACAAAATCAATATATTCTGATGTTGACATATTGCTTTCCTGAGCAGCTGCATTTGTTGGAAATTGACATAATGACCATTTTAATTTACCTGTAGATGCTTTTTGAATAAATGATTTTTTCAATTTAGTACTTGCTTCATTTGTAATTCTTTTTTTAGAAGGATTAATGGTTTGCGTTTCTCTCATATTAAACGGAGCCAAAATATTTAAAAAAGCATCATAATTCTCAACCTGAAAATATTTAAGAGGACTAACATATTTAAGTTGTTCACCGGAAGCTTCTTCATAAAATATTCTTTCTATTCCATTGAGACTTGCATATATGTGTGGATGACCACCGACTTTCAATGTTTCTCTATATACTTCTAATGCAAGTGGTTCTGAAAGATAGGATGTGTTGATCTGCAAAATCTCACCTTTTTTTATCCTCATACTATAATTTACCAAGACCTTTGCATATTTATTCCATAATGTCTTCATCAGACCTCCTTTAAATGTCATATTAACACTTCATATCGTTTATATCACAAAAGCATAAAAGTGTCAACATTGCATCAAATTGTCAATTTATCTTATTGATTTTATTGTATATAAGTGATATATTTAATGTGTTTGGAATAATAAGGAGTTATTATGAATAAAAAGAATATGATTTTACTTATTTTATTATTTATTATAATAGTCATAGTTAATGCTCATCCTATACTTATAACTGAGGTACTACCTAATCCATCAGGTACTGAACCAAATGGTGAATGGATAGAAATCCATAATCCGACAGGTACTGCTTATTGTGTTGATGGATGGCAGGTTGATGATCAGGAAGGTAGTTGGAGTATTCCTGACCCAACAGGTGATGATGATTATATTCTTTATCCGGGCGGATATATCACATTTGCAAATAATGCAGATACATTTCTGGTTAATTTTGGATATATTCCAGATTTAGCATTAAATATTGGAAGTACATCGGCAATACAGGTAATTATCAGTGGTTCTGTTTATTTAGCAAATACAAGTGATCAGGTTTATTTAAGAGATAATACTGATTCAATAATTGATTGTTTACAATGGGGAACAACTTATGAAACAGGGGCTGACAGTATTTGGTATCCACTAGGCAGTGCTGCTTTAAGTGATGACCCATTTATAAGAAATCCACAGGGAATAGAGGGTACTGAGAATTTTGGAGAGGTTTCAGAGCATTTGGATGAATCATGGATACTAGCTTCGGCAATCAGTGAAACATTTGAAGATCCTGATACCGGTGGTTTTAATCCTTCAGGGCTTAGTGGAATTATATTAAGCAATTTGCTTCATATTCCTACAACACCATCCCCAACAGAGGATGTTCAGATTAGATGTAAAATATTATCAGATACCATTATTGATTTTGCATACATGATTTATACTATTTCTGATTTCTCAAATCCCGATACATCAATAATGATAAAATTGAATGATTCAATCTATATAGATACAATTATTGCATATTCCATTGGAACCAGAGTAAAATATTATGTTTCAGCTGCTAATATTGATGGGGATAGTATGACTATTCCATTAAGTGCGCCTTCATCATACAGAGAATATATTGTTTCAGAGGGCAGCAATTTTTATGAAGTTCATTTCAACAAAACGGTTGATAATTCTTTAGGTATTATAAATTTTGCTAATGGAGAGGATTCTCTTGATTTTCATATGGCAAAACATATTGGACAGGCAAACAAATCTATTGATGCCTGTTTATATGACCTTGACAGGCAAGTTATTGCCGATTCATTGATATCTGCCCATAATAGAGGTATTAATGTAAGATTCATTACAGATGTTGACAATAGAGCAACCGATCCTGTAATTGATCTTGAAATTGCAGGTATTACAGTAATTGATGATGCTTTTCCCATAGGATATGGCGGTAGTAATATTATGCATAATAAATTCATAATAATTGATACACAAACAACACTGTCCGGTTCATATAATGTAACAGATAATGGTACCGACAGGAATGCCAATAATGAAGTAATAATAAACGATGTGTTAATTGCAGAGAATTTTACAAAAGAATTTACCGAAATGTGGGGCAGCGAGACAATGATACCAGATGCAAATAATTCAAAATTTGCCGGTTCAAAAACAGATAATATGAATCATATATTTTACATTGATGAGGATACTATTAAAGTATATATGTCTCCATCTGATGGATGTGCTTCAAAAATCATGAATGCAATTGCAACAGCAGATACATCAATATATTTTTGTTATTATGTTTTTTCAAGCCAATCAATTGCCAATGCAATGAAAGATAGATATGATAATAATGGTGTTGATGTAAGAGGAGTATTTGATGTAACATTTTGGAATCAGGATTATTCAAAATCCCTTGATTTACGAGGGGACTGGAATTCAACAAGCAGCAATAATCCTTGGTCACCACCAGCAGATGTATTTGTTGATAGTGTGGATGGCAACTTACTTCATCATAAATATATGCTTATTGATTCGGATGATTGGACATCCAATCCTATAGTTATCACAGGTTCATACAATTTATCTGCTGCTGCCGAAACAGGAAATGATGAAAATATTTTGATTATACATTCAAGATATTTTGCAGAATTATTTCTTCAGGAGTTTGCTGCAAGATATTATGAAGCAGGTGGAACAGAGAGCTTTTCAGTGAACACAAATATTAACACAATAAATATTTCAGTAAACCGTAACAATGAAAATGTAATTATTGATTATGATGTTAGTATGAATGGATTTACAGGATTGAAGATAAGTTTTGATGACAATACTATTGCTTATGAACATAGTGGTAAGGGACAAATAATTCACAAAAATCCGAAAAGTGGTATCTATGAAATTGCAGCAATTACTTTATCAGGCAATGAAAGGATAATAGGCTCATTTGCTGTAAATGAATTTACAAATATTTTATCTGTAATTTCTGAAAATAGAATATTTTCAGATAAAAAAATATATAGAGCAAAAATAAAATCAACGGAAGAAATAAATATTGAGGTATATAATATTGTAGGTGAAAAAATTTATCATAAAGTAGAAAAGGGACCTGAAATTATTTTTGAAATGAAGAAAAACATACCAGCTGGAATTTATTATGTAAAATTCATCTCAAATGGACAGGAATTAAAGGATAAACTAATAAAAGTGAGATAATATGAATTTAAAAGTTTCTATAATATCATCGGCATATAATGAGTATGAAAACATTGAAGAATTAATAAATCTTTTTAATAAATTTAATGAAAAAATGAAAAATTGCTATGAACTTATAATTGTTGATGATGGTTCTAATGATGGAACATATGATATTGCAGTGAAATCATCAAAAGATAATCCATATATACAAATATTAAAACACAGATTAAATTGTGGGAAAACAGAAGGGATTAAAACAGGAATTAAGGCAGCAAGAAGTAATATAATTGCTATTTATGACACAGACATGCAATACGATATATTGGATTTGCCACGACTTGTAAGAAGGATTGAAGAAGATAATTATGACATTTGTACAGGTTGGAAATCAGGGCATTATAAGAAAGCATTTGTTTCAAATGTTTATAATTTTTTATCAAGGAAAATCTTTAGATTACCTATTCATGACCAAAATGGATTAAAGGTTCTAAAGAAAGAAATATTCAAGGATATTTTCCTTAGAAAAGATTGGCATAGATATATTGTTTCACTGGCAATTGATAAAGGATATTCTGTTTGTGAAGAAAGAGTTAAATTATATCCAAGAAAATATGGTGAATCTAAATATGGTAATCCATTTAGAGTGTTTATTGGAATATTTGATATGATGACAGTAAAATTTATTATTTCTTTTTTAAAAAAGCCAATGATATTTTTTGGAGCAACTGGAACTATATTTTTGAGTTTAGGATTCATAATAGGTTTTATTGCGTTAATAATGAGAATATTTTTTCATTCTGGCTTTAGACCAATCCTTTACTTGGTTATGCTTCTTATTCTTTCGGGTTTAATTCTTTTCACAATGGGATTTATTGCTGAAATTATTGCAATACTTTATGAAGAATTTGCTGAACTTAAGAAAAACAGGGAAAAATAATTCTTTAATAATATGAGATATATATTATCCGTAATTATTCCGGTATTCAATGAATAAAAATATATAAGTGAAATTATTTCCAAAGTGAGTAAGATACAACTGGAAAAGGAAATAATTATTGTTGATGACAAATCAATTGATGGAACAATTGAAATATTGAAAAAACTTAATAATAAAAATACAAAAGTAATTTTTCATAAAAAGAATATGGGAAAGGCAGAAGCAGTAAGAACAGGATTGAAAAATGCGAAAGGTGAA
>CBDUZN010000024.1:0-14304 GCA_965371715.1 uncultured bacterium
TCAAATCTTTTCATATTGCCGTCAGAATATTCAAATGCAAAACCCTTAGGAACAAGAAAATTTCTGGCATATCCGGTTTTCACATTCAATATTTTACCTCTATCTCCAAGTCCTTCTACATTCTGTCTAAGTATTACCTTCATTCTTACTCCTATTTAATATAATCATTAACATAAGGCATAAGAGCAATATTTCTTGCTGCTTTTATTGCTTTTGCAACCATTCGCTGATGTTTTGCGCAATGTCTTGTTGCTTTTCTTGGTACAATTTTCCCTTGTTCATCAATAAAATTTCTGAGAAGATTTGTATCCTTATAATCAATTGCCTTCACTTTTTCCACGCATAATCTGCATTTTCGTCCATGTCCGGGATTAGTTTCTCGTGGTTTTCTAGAACGGTATGTCATCATTACCTCCAATGTTTTCATTGTCCGCTATTTCATCAAATTCTTTATCTATTTCATCTATTGTATTATCAATAGAACTATCACTTTTTGCAAATTCATAATCAGAAGTTCTTATAAGCACATGTATTCTAAATGCCTTAATTTGATAATTACTTCTCTTCTCACCTGTATTCTTATCTTCCCATGTATTTAGTTGCAAAGAACCTTCAATTATTACAGGAGCACCTCTTTTTAAACGCTCTTTCAATTTTTCATTATAATCCTTTCCCCAATGAATAATATTTACAAAAAGAGTATTTTCCTTCCATTCACCATCACTACCTTTATAACTTCTTGATGAAGCAATTCTAAAAGATAGTATACTGTCATTACTATTAGTGTATCTGAGTTCACTATCCTTTGTTAATCTGCCGGAGACAGTAATATTATTAATACTGGGTACACTTACTTTTTCATTCATAATAATTCTCCATTAAATTCTCTTTATGAAAATTCTCCAAATAGATTCGTCAAGTTTAATTTCTTCTCTCAATGTATTAATCTTGTCTGGGTCCAATTCAAAATTAATTTCTACTCTATGTCCCTGTCTTGATTTTTTAATTTCATAGGCAAGTTTCTCAATTCCATTATCCTTGATTTCTGTAACGGATCCTTCAAATCTTTCAATCCATTTCTTAATCTTTTCTGCTTTCTCATTTACAATTGAATCCGCTAATCCAGGATCAAAAATAAGAAGTAATTCATATTTATTCAATTCATCCTCCGTTTTTTAATGTTTCATCACTGAAAACTGGCTAATTATTGGTGCAATTACCAGAGCAATGATTGACATAAGTTTTATAAGTATATTAATTGACGGTCCTATTGTATCCTTTAATGGATCTCCAACAGTATCACCAACAATGGCTGCTCTATGAGCATCCGTGTTTTTACCGCCTACATGTCCTTCTTCAATATATTTTTTTGCATTATCCATTGCTGCACCTGAATTCGCTGTCTGTATTCCAAGCTGTACACCTGTTATAAGAGAGCCAATTAACAGTCCTGCTAATGAGATTGGTCCGAAAACAAAACCAATAAATATAGGAGTGAATACAGCTAAAAGTCCCGGTACAAGCATATATTTAATAGCACCATCGGCTGCTATTTTCACGCATTTATCTGTTTCAGGATTTGCTTTGCCTTCCATAAGTCCGGCAATTTCCCTAAACTGTCTTCTCACCTCATCAATGATTTTGTTAGCAACAATTCCCACTCCCTGAGCAAGAAGCGAAGAAAGGAAATATGGTATCATTCCACCTATTAATAATCCGCCAATAAAATATGGATCCTGAATTATGCCTGACATTTTTTCTGCAATATCAGTTCCATTTGCACTTATAAGTATTGTTGCAATATATGCAGTTATAAGACTTAATGCAGCAAATGCTGCAGAACCAATAGCAAAACCCTTTCCAATAGCTGCTGTTGTATTTCCAACAGAATCCAATTCATCTGTGATCTTTCTCACTTCCTTTGGTAATTGTGCCATTTCCGCAATACCACCGGCATTATCAACAACGGGTCCGTATGAATCAACAGCTAAGGTTATAGCAAGTGTTGATAACATACCAAGAGCTGCTAATGCAATTCCATACATTCCTGCAACCTCAAAGCCCACAATCATTGCTACAACAATTGCAATAACAGGCACCATTGTTGATTTCATTCCAATTGCAAGTCCATTTATCACAACAATAGCCGGTCCGCTTTTTGCAGATTCAGCAAGATCTCTTACCGGTCTATATTTGCTTGATGAATAATATTCACTAACAAATGCAATTATTAGACCTGCGAAAAGTCCCGATACAATTGCATAAAATGGTCCATATTTTACAAAATTCAATTCAGTATAATTAAAATCCATAAAATGTACAACAACAAATGCTCCAATAATCATAAGAAAAGATGCAAGATAAACTCCGGAATTAAGTAAATTCTGCGGATTCTTTATCCTTCCCCATAATATCCAGAGTATGCCCAAAATTGATGCAATAAGTCCAACACTTGCCAAGTATAGAGGTAATGCAAATAATTTATCCAATCCCGATACTGATAATACATTTGCCATTCCTGCACCAATTACCATTGTTGCAATTATTGACTCAACATATGATTCCATTAAATCAGCACCAAGTCCGGCAGTATCACCCACATTATCTCCCACATTATCGGCAATCACTGCTGCATTTCTCGGATCATCTTCAGGAATACCTGCTTCTACTTTACCTACAAGGTCTGCACCCATATCGGCTGCTTTTGTGTAAATACCTCCGCCAGCTCTTGCAAAAAGAGCTAAAAGTGATGCACCCATTGCATATCCATTTATTGCAGCAGGAGCACCTTTGTAAAATATATATAGTATTGTTAAACCTAATAAAGAAATTGAGGTTATAGTTAATCCAGTTGTTGCACCTGCAGTAAATGATACTCTTATTGCAGGAATAATGCCTTTTGATGCTGCATGTGCTGTTCTTGCATTTGCTCTTGTTCCAACCCACATAGCAATATAACCGGCAAATCCGGATACAATAGCTCCAATAACAAAACATATTGCCGTTCTATAATCTATTGCAATATTTTTATTTATTAAAGGTGCCACACTAATCAAAATTGCAATTGCCATGACAACAACGGAAACATACGCATATTCCCTTTTCATAAATGTTGAAGCACCGTTTTGAATAAGATATGACAATTCTTTCATTTTGTCATTTCCAGCACTTTCTTTTAATAGATTAATAACAAGAATTATTACAAATACTAATCCTAATAATGATACAATAATAGAGGTCATTACCTCATTCATCAATTCTCCTTTGATTTATTTCATTCATTGACATTGTTATTCCTAAATTAATAATTGTCTCTACAGCATTAACTCCAGAATCCTTTAATTCCTCCAAAACATCATTGTTCTCAAATTTTGAAAGTACATAATCGGATGATTCTCCATCAAAATCATTACCAATACCAATTCTGAGTCTTGGAATTTCATCTGTTCCTAAAATATTGATAACTGACTTAAGTCCATTATGACCACCTGCTGATCCTGTTTCTCTAAGCCTTAATTGTCCTACTTGCAGATTATAATCATCTGAAATAATCACAGTATCATAAATATCTATTCCAAACATTTCAGTCATTTCTCTTACAGCAAATCCGCTTCTATTCATATATGTTGTAGGTTTAACCAAAAATATTTCTTCATTATTACACACATATCTGCAAAAAAAAAAGACCCTTTTCCAGGCTTGAATTTCATACTTTTTCTTTGCACGAATTCATCAAGCACAATAAAACCAATATTGTGTCTTGTCAATCTGTAATCCTTTCCAATATTTCCAAGTCCGATAAAACACTTCATTTCTTGGCTTCACCCTTTTTAGGTTCGCCTTCATCTTTTTTATCTGTATCTTTCTTTTCTCCAATAACTTCAGGTTCCAAAGTTCCTTCTTCGCCTTCGGCTTCTCCTTCTGGTTCTTCCTCAACCTCAACTCTTGGTGCTAAAACAGTACAAATAGTTCTTTGAGGTGGTTCTAATATTTCACCATCCTTAAATTCAATATCTCTAATATGTAATGATTCACCTGTATTTAATTTCTCTACATTAAATTCAAAATGTTCAGGCATCTTCATTGGTAATACTTTTACTGAAACCTCTCTAATAAGTTGTTCAAGTACTCCACCTTCCTTCACTCCAATAGCAGTACCAACAAGCATAACAGGTATATCTGCTTTAATCAGTTTTCCCTTGTGGAGAATATGAAAATCAATATGTGTTATTTCATATGTTTTGGGATTCCTTTGAATATTTTTAACAATAGTCATTTCTTTTTTCTTACCAAATACAATATTTATAATCGTATTCTCTTTACCTACTGTATGAAAATATTTTGTTATTTCCAATGACTTAACAGCAAAACACTTTGTTTTTTCATTATGACCATATGCAATACATGGAATCATATTTTGTCTTCTTAATTCCTTTAGATCCTGTTTTGATCCTATTTCTCTTTTCTCTATAGGTAAACTATATTGATTCATTGTTCCTCCTAGTCGAATAATACACTGATGGATTTATTTGAATTTACTCTTTTAATAACATCTGCAAATAACTTTGCGCAAGATAATATTTGTATCTTATCAATTTTCTTTTCTTCACTTATATCAATACTATTTGTAGTAATAAGCCTATCAATAGGTGAAGATTTTAGAAAATCTATTGCTGTACCTGAAAGTATTGAATGTGTAACAACAGTATTGATTTCTTTTGCTCCATTTTCCTTAAGTGCATATGCTGCCTTTGTAATAGTTCCAGCAGTATCAATTATGTCATCAACCATTATAACATTTTTATTCTCAACATCTCCAACTACATGCATTATAGATGCCTCATTTGGTTTAGTTCTTCTCTTATCAATAATTGCAATAGGTAATTCACCCAGTTTTTTTGCAAAACTTCTTGCTTTATTAACCCTGCCTGCATCCGGTGATACAATAACAGCATTTTCAATATTCAAATTATCTTTTATAAAATCAATAAAAATCGGTGCTGAATATAAATGATCAACCGGATAATTAAAGAATCCTTGTATCTGTTCAGCATGAAGTTCCAAAGTCATAACCCTTGTTGTTCCTGCAGTCATAAGAAGATCAGCAACTAATTTACCTGATATTGGAACCCGTGGACTATCCTTTTTATCCTGTCTTGCATAACCATAATAAGGTATAACAGAAGTAATACAACCTGCGGAAGCTCTCTTCAATGCATCAATAAGCAATAATAATTCAATGATATTCTCAGCAGGAGGATTAGTTGACTGCACTACAAATACATGATCTCCCCTTACAGATTCATTTATCTGAATACGAATTTCACCATCGGAAAATCGAGATACAACAGAATCTAAAAGAGGAATACCAAGATTCTTTGAGATTTCTTTTGCTAATGTAACATTAGCATTACCTGACATTAATTTCATACCTACTGGCATATTTACCTCACTTATACTGGGGTGGTAGGATTCGAACCTACGAATGCGGGAACCAAAGTCCCGTGGCTTGCCACTTGCCGACACCCCAGTTGGGATTATTCGCTTTCTGTTTCTTCTGAGGGCTCGGATTCAACTGGGGGATCAAAATCCTCAGAATAATCAGTATTTGCGTTTCCTTCCTGAGCTTTTTTAAACTCTTCTTCGTACTTCTCGAGAATAACCTGTTCAATTTTCTGTCTCATCTCATTGTTTATTGGATGAGCAATGTCTCTGTAAGTACCGTCTTTTGCTTTCCTTGATGGCATGGAAATGAAAAGACCCTTCTGACCATCAATCACTTTAAGTCCTCTGACAACAAAACTGTCTTCAAAGGTGATATTCGCAAAAGCCTTTAATTTGGGTTCATCTCTTAATGTAATCCTTACTTCAGTAATCTCCATGAGATCCTCCTACATTGATGTTAGAAAATTTTCTTCTATCAGGTCTCTGGTTAGCAGTTTTGTCAAGAAAACCACATTTCCTCCAAAAACCTTCTCTATTTGAATAGGGTCCATTTCCGTATCAAAAATACCGAACACAGCTGAACCTGTTCCGGTCATCATAGTAATTATTGGATTTAATCTTAACATTTTATTTTTGATTTCTTTAATTCTCGGATAAAAATCAAAAATCAATGGTTCAAATACATTATTATTGCTTTTTAAAGAACTAATAAATACTTTAACTGATTTATTTAAGTTCTTTATATTAATGGTTTTCTTGTTTTCTGTCAAGTGCCTTTTGACATTGTCATATGCCCATTTTGTTGATATCTGAATATTGGGATAAACTATAACAATATTTAACTTATAAAGTGACTTATTTGAGATTTCAGTTAATTTCTCACCAAGTCCTTCACCAAGTGCAGTTCCTCCCTGAACAAGAAATACAACATCTGCGCCAACAGCAAGTGCAAATTCCCTTAATTCTTCTTCTTTAAATGGTTTATCATAGTACTCATTAAGGAATCTTAATATTGCCGCTCCATCAGCACTACCTCCTCCCAAACCGCTACCTATTGGAATATTTTTTTTGAGATTAATGGAAAAATCCTGCCATTTCCCATTATACTGCGATTTAAAGATATTGTATGCTTTGATTAGCGTATTACTGTCATTTAATGGAATATTTTTATTATCAATATTGATTTTGAATTCATCGGATTCATCTGCAGTAATTTCATCATACAAATCAATTGATTGAAAAATTGTATAAATATCATGATATCCGTCTGTTCTTTTTCCAATCACATCAAGATGCAAATTAACTTTACAATATGCTTTTATTAGATATCTGTCCATTAACACTATCCATAAGATGCTTAAATTTCATTATCATTTCTGGCTTCTGCTCAATAATATTTCCTGTAACAATATAATCTGCTCCACTTTTATACACCTGTTTGGCAGTTTTTATATCCTTTATGCCGCCACCTACAATAATGGGTTTTTTCAGTATTTTTCTTGCTAATTTAATAATTGAAGATGATACCGGTAAATCTGTACCGCTTCCGCCTTCTAAATAAATAACATCATAACCCAACAATTGTGATATCATAAAATATTTTTCAGCATTAGAATAATCATTTGGTTTTATTGGTGTAATATCTGTTTCTTTAATAACTGACAATTTTTTGGATTCTGCAATAATAATATATGCAGTATTTATAATTTCAATATTTGATTTATATAAACTTCTACCTGCCTTTAAATGTTCCTCAATCAAATATCTGCTGTTTCTACTATTTAATAGTGTGAGAAGAAACATTGAATTTACTTTATCTGAGATTTGATAATGTGAACCGGGAAATGAGATTAATGGAATATTGGTCTTAGTTTTAATGAGTTTAACGAAATTATCATAGCCACTAATTTTTTTACTACTGCCACCTATCATTATTCCGTCAATTTTACACTTATTAGCATAAAATAAAATATTGTCATAATCAATGTTTCTCTTCTCGGGGTCAAGAAGAATCAGGTAACCCTTTTTCCTTCTTTTAAATGTTGTCAGTATTTTTCTTTTTATACCCATAATAACTTTAATAGTATTCTAATCATAGTTCTCTTAGATGCAATACCTTTTATTAATAATCCAAATTGTTTTATTCGTTCTAAAATTCCCTGCAATCCATTCACGGACTCATAAAATTCATTTGACAGTATTTCTTTATTATTAAGCATTGATAAAATGGAATGAAACATTTCATCTAATTCACGGTCTTTCATATTTTCCATAATATTTTTGAGTTTTAATTGCATTTTAAGTGAAAGCAAATTATCCTTTTTTATTAAATTATTATAGTATTTCATTGATTTATCAGACAAATCATTCATTTCAATTGCTCTTTCTGCGGTTAAAGCAGCAAATCTGCCGGTTCTCAGTGCATTGTCAATCCCACCGCCTGTAATGGGATCTGCATATCTTCCTGCATCGCCAATTATTAGAAGATTGTTCGCATATGATTTTTTAAGCGGATTAACAGGCACAGCTCCAGCCTTTTTTTCAAGAATATTTGCATTCCTGTAATTCAAATCTATGTATTCTTCAAGTATCTCTTTTGCTTTTTTCTTGCTTTTAGATGGTATAATTCCAAGTCCGACATTTGCTTCATTACCACCTCTTGGGAATACCCAGGTATAACCATATCTTGCAAATTTCGGAGAGTAATCAAAAATAATTTCATTCTCATTAATATTCTCATGTATTAATATATATTCACAACAAGAATAAATATCATTAAGTTCAGTTGTTGTATTAATACCAAAATATCTTGCACATCTGGATTCCACACCATCAGCTGCAATAAAAATCTTAGCAATATATTTATTAGTATGTGTTTCAATTATCATTTTATTATTTTCTCTATTTCCATTAATTACAGGTTCATCGGTTTTAATTGTTACACCATTGTTAATGGCTAATAATGCAATATATTTATCAAATAATTCTCTATTAAGTATAATACCCATATCCGGAATATCTGTACAAGACACAGTATCCTTGTATTTCACAATCAATTTATTAAATGAATTTCTAATAATCTCTTTTGGGAATGTATCAAAAAACAATTCTAATGTTCTGTTTGATACTCCCTCAGCACATAGAATCGGTTTTCCAATTTCTTTATCTTTTTCTAAAACCAATACGGATAAGCCATTCAATGAAGCAGTATATGCAGCATACAGTCCGGCAGGTCCGGCTCCGGCAACAATTATATCAAATTCTTTCATCTCACTCATTTATTGATTGTCCAATAATTGATTTTTTATTAACATTACTTTTTCTTTGCCTTTTTTTCAATATATTCCTTTGATGATCGTTTTCTCCTATTTGGATCAAGAATTGTTTTTCTCAATCTAATACTTTTTGGTGTTATTTCCATTAATTCATCATCTTCAATATATTCAAGTGCCTGTTCAATGCTAAATATCCTTGGTGTTGTTAATTTGATTGCATCATCAGCTCCTGATGATCTCATATTTGTAAGTTTTTTCCCCTTGCAAACATTAACAATTAAATCATTTCCTTTACTATTTGCTCCTATAATCATACCAGCATACACCTTAACACCCGGTCCAATAAACAATTGTCCTCTACTTTGTAAATTGTTCAATGAAAAAGCTAATGATACCCCTTTTTCTTGGGCTATTAATACACCTCTGCTTCTTCCTTCTATGTCTCCCTTATAAAATTCATATTCATAAAAACTATGATTTAGTATTCCTGTTCCTCTTGTATTAGTCAAAAATTCATTTCTAAATCCCATTAATCCTCTTGCCGGAATCATAAATTCAAGTCTTGTGTAACCATCAGTGCCCTGAACCATATTTATCATTTTCCCTTTTCTCTTTCCGAAAAGTTCAATAACAACACCAACATACTCATCATCAACATCAACAATTGCATGCTCAATTGGCTCGGTTTTCTTTCCATTCAATTCTCTATATATAACCTTAGGTTTTGAAACCTGAAATTCATATCCTTCTCTTCGCATATTTTCAATAAGTATGGAGGCCTGAAGTTCTCCTCTCACTTTTACTATAAAAGTGTCCGTTAATTTCGTCTTTTCTAATATAATACTTATATTTGTCTGAACCTCCTTATACAATCTATCCCATAGATTTCTTGATGTAACATATTTCCCTTCTTTTCCTGAAAAAGGTGAATCATTAACTACAAATGATATAGCAATTGTAGGTTCATCTATATTAATAAGAGGTAATGGTTCAGGATTATCTCTATCTGCTACTGTTTCACTAACATCTATATTCTCAACACCTGCTAATGCAACAATGTCTCCTGCATATGCTTCATTAATTTCTATTTTTGATAATCCCTCATAAACAAAGACCTTTGTAATTCTATAAAGCATCCTTTCTCCTCCCCTTTTGAGAAGAACAACTTCATCCCCTATTTTCACCTTTCCATTAAATATCTTGCCCTTACAAATTTTACCAAGATAATTATTATGTTCAGTAGCTGATGCTAAAAATTGGAATGGTTTATTGACATCACCTTCCGTATCCTTAACATGCTTAATTATTGTTTCAAATAGCGGCTTTAAATCATTGTTATCATCTTCCATTTCATATTTTGCAAAACCATTTTTTGCTGATGCAAATATTACCGGGAAATCCAATTGTTCTTCATTTGCATTTAACTCAATAAATAGATCAAATACCATTTCTAATACCTCATCTGCTCTTTCACTAGTTCTATCTATTTTGTTTATTACAACAATTGGATTAAGACCTAATTCAAGGGATTTTTTAAGTACATACTTTGTTTGCGGCATTGGTCCCTCAAATGCATCAACAATTAGTAAAACAGAATCCACCATTTTTAGGATTCGCTGTACTTCTCCGCCAAAATCCGCATGCCCCGGTGTATCCACAATATTGATCTTATAATCCTTATAATGAAAGGATGCATTTTTTGAAAAAATGGTTATACCTCTCTCCCTTTCAAGTGCATCTGAATCCATAACCCGCTCAATCACTATTTGGTTTTCTCTAAACACACCAGATTGTTTAAGCATTGCATCCACAAGTGTTGTTTTCCCATGGTCAACATGTGCAATAATAGCAATATTTTTTATTTTTTTCATTAAACCCTCTTAATTGCAGAAACAGGACAAAAGGTAATGCATTTAAGGCAGCATATACATTTATCATTTATCTGTATTCCGTCTTTATCAAGAATTAATGCATCAGCAGGACAAACACTTACGCATCCTCCGCATTTCATACAAGATTCATTATCAATAATTATGCATTTATTCATTTATAATAATTTCTCTAATTTGCTGCTCAAATAGTTTGATATTTTTCGGTACCATTGCACTTCCAAGTGCCATTTCTTTTCTTCCTCCGCCTTTTCCATTTGTAAGTTCATTGATTTTCTTCATAATTGCACCTGCATCATAATTAGTATTACTTGAAAAAGCAAGAACAAATAATTTATTTTCTGATATAGAAGCAATAATTCCTACTGTTTTTTTATATGATGATTTTATTCCATCCATTAACAATCGTAATTCCGGATTTTTAATATTATTATCATTCAATATACTAATAATATATGTAATAGAATTATTTTCAAATGATTGTTTTTTTAATTTTTTAATATATATATCAATTTTGTTATGTATCGAATTTTCCATCTGCTTTTTTGCAATTTTATTATTATCAATCAATTGAAGAATTTTGTTCTCTGCATCTCTTATTGATGTTACTTTCAGTATTTCATTAATTGAATTTAATGATAAATACATATCTGATACAGCATTATATAATGCTCCCGATGTTACTCCCTCAATTCTTCTTATACCTGATGCTATTGATGATTCGGAAATTATTCTAAACATACCAATCTCTGCAGTGTTTTTTACATGGGTTCCACCGCATAATTCTTTGGATACATTTTCTACTGATACTATTCGCACCTGATTATCATATTTTTCATTAAATAGTGCCATTGCGCCATCTTTAACTGCCTCATCATAATCCTTGATTTCCGTTTCCACATTTAATCCGCTGAATACTATATCATTAATACTTTTTTCAATTGTACTAAGTTCTTCACTTGATAATGATTTGAAATGTGTAAAATCAAATCTAAATTTATCTGGTTCCACATATGAACCTTCCTGATGCACATGTTCACCTAATACCTTTCTTAAAGCAGAATGTAGTAAATGTGTTGTAGTGTGATTTCGTTCAATAAATTTTCTTCTTGTAGTATCAATTTTTAAATAGTAATTTGATTTACTGTCAAATTCCCCTTTTTCAATACTGCATAGGCAAACATTCCCGGTATTAGATGGAAATGTATTAAGTACTTTCATTTTGCAGCCATTTTTGTTTTCAATAATCCCCGTATCTCCTACCTGCCCGCCTGATTCCGCATAAAATGGTGTTTTCTCAAATATTAATTCAAGTTTTTTATCAGTACTTTCTCTATACATTAAGATATTACTTGTTTCACTATCTGACTTATATCCTGTGAACTGGGAAATACCTTTTTTAACAATATTCCAGTCATTATTATTATCCGATTTAAATCTACTTAATTTGCGTGATTTTTCTTTTGCATCTTTTAAAAGAATATTAAATTTCTCAATATCGGGTTTTAGACCATCTTCCTCTGCCATACTGCATGTTAGATCAACAGGAAAACCAAATGTATCATAGAGTTTAAAAATAATCTCACCATCAAGCACAGATGATGCTTTTTCCGCAAATTGATTGTATAGAGTAATACCCTGCCCTATTGTTGTAAGAAATCTCTCTTCTTCCGATTTGATAATTGTAGCAATTTTTGTTGATTGCTTATTTAAATATGGATACTGTGTATGCATAATATCTATTGCAGATGAAGAAAGTTTATATAAAAATGGTTCTTTTATATTCATCTTATAGGCAGCTCTTACCGCTCTCCTTAGAATTCTCCTTATTACATATCCCCTTCCATCATTCTCCGGAATAATACCATCACCAATTGCAAATGTAATGGCACGAATATGATCTGCAATTGAATGAATAAATGATTCATTTTTTACTACATCAATATCATAAATAGATAAAAATTCATCAATTATTGGTTTAAAAAGATCGGTTTCAAAAATATTTTTTTTATGCTGCACTGCAGCTGCAAGTCGTTCCAATCCCATTCCCGTATCAATACCTCTATTTTTTAGTGGTTGTCTTTTGCCATCTATGTCTTGATTAAACTGTGGAAACACAAGATTCCACACCTCAACAAATCTCCTGCATTCATTATTAACTGAGCATGGATTTTTGTCCTCATGTTCTTTTCCAAAATCATAAAAAATCTCACTTGAAGGTCCGCAGGCACCCGTACCTCCTGCCGGTCCCCAGAAATTTGTCTTATCATCCATTCTGATAATTCTATTTTCATCAAGACCAATATCATTCTTCCATATATTATATGCCTCATCATCATCTTTATGTACAGTAACATAGAGCATTTTTTTATCAAGATTAAGAACATTTGTCAGAAAATCCCAGGCATAATTAATTGCATCCTTTTTATAATAATCATTAAATGAAAAATTTCCAAGCATTTCAAAAAATGTATCATGAAAAGGGGATTTCCCTACTTCCTCTAAATCAACCACTCTTAAACATTTTTGAATTGAAACAGCACTCTTAAAATCAAAATTGACAAGCCCTGCAAACATTGGTTTAAATTGTACCATTCCTGCAATAGTGAAAAGTAATGTAGGATCATTTTCAGGGATTAAGGATGAACTATTAAATACCTTATGTTCTTTATTCTTAAAATATTTAATAAATTCATTTCTTATATTCTGTGAATTCATTATTTCTCGCATTTCTTCTTTTTTAAACAACTTTTATAATAAGTCCATTTTAGATAAATATGACTAATAGAGGCAAGTACAAAAATTATTCCAAATAAATTATGTATGAACAATGCATTTAATGTAATATATCCTTTCATAATACCTGTTTCCTTTAATATCATTATTATTCCTGTAAAGGCAACAGGAATAAATGAGATAAGGGTTATCCAATTCCACATTTGATTAATGTTTTTTAATTTGAATCCCTTTTTGTGTTTTGATAGAATTGTTAATATAAATAGAATAAGCCAAATTGGTAAAATTATTTTTAATAGATATTTATCTTTTTTACCTACCTCTTTAATCTCAGATTCTGGAATAATTATTTCTGTTGGAATTCCATTCTCTATTTCTACTTCAATCTTTTCCACTTCAATAATTTCCTTTTCCTCTGCTTCTTCTACTTTCTCTACTTTCTCAATTTTATCCTCTTCAATTATTACAATTTTAGAAGTATCAGTTAAAGATAAATCACATATACCATCTCCATCATTATCAATATATTTATTACACTGACCGGGATACGGGTCATCATAAATACCGAATGGGCATGATTGTGCAATTACTGTTGAAGAAAAAAGAAGTATTGCAACCAACAGTAGGAGCGGAATTGTAATCTGTCTTATCATTATATTAATCATTCTCCTTATGTATGTACTGTAGGGTTTTAAATAATAGATTCACCCTACATATTATTATTTTCTATTTTATTATATTATTGTATTCATAGGGACAGGTCAAGACCTGTCTTTATATTCATTTTGTTTGTAATGGAGGGTCCGCGCAACCCTCCCTGTCATTTTACTTGATTCAATTAATCCATTTTGTTTGTACGGGAGGGTTCTAAACCCTCCCATCAACTATCTTATTATTGCAATCTTACTCCACCTTTCCACGCTTTCATTTCCATTTGTTGCTATTACCTGTATATTATA
>CBDUZN010000025.1:0-14256 GCA_965371715.1 uncultured bacterium
GTAGAAATAATTAATTTAAAAAGATTAAATAATATTATTAAAAAAGAAAACTTTAAAAATGATGATTTATTGGGACCTATATCAGAAATTATATTAAATTCACATAATAAAAAGAAATGGGAAAAATATATAAAAACAAAAATCAAAATAGATGATTATGAAGACCTTTTCTTTAATGCAACATCATACGGAAGACATCAAAAGATATTTAAGAAATATGGTTATTTACGGGGAGACTTTAAATTACGAAACACAGCAACTGAAATTCCAACAACAAAGGAACAATGTATTTTTTTAAAAATGAGATTTCTTTTCGGATTAAATATCAGAAGTGATATAATATCATATTTATTGATTGATAACTACAGGCATCCTTCATATATAGCAAAGAATTTATACTACACTCAAAAAGGCATTCAGGATAATCTTGTTGAAATGACTAAGTCAGGCGTTATATCAGTAGAGAAAAATGGTAGAAAAAAACACTATGCATTGAACAAAAAGTTGTGGGAGGAAATGATTGAATTGCATGTTACTCAACAAAAATGGATGAATTGGGTAATGATTTTTTCATTTATTCAAAGAATCATTATTCTCATATCAAGTGAAGATTTTATCAATAGTTCTTATGATTCCCAAGCAATGAAATTAAAATTATTTGTTTTAGAGAATTATGAAAAATATAGTGGTTTGAAAATGAATATTTTATTAACACATCCAAATAAAGTTAATCCATTTGATTATCCTGAGGTCTTTATCAATGATGTGAAAAAATTGTTAAAGGAAATTTAGGGACGCTCGTTGCTTTTGTTGATTTCTCATTGCAGAGGGATTAATCAAATTTGTCCGTCTTTATTTGTCGTAAACCAACAAATAACAAGAGATAAGGAATATGCCAACAAAGAAAAGTAATAACCAAAGAATTTTAGAAATAGTTTAAAGTCAAATTTCAGTATGTGATAAATCGACTAATAAGTAATACTTACTACGAATCAGGAGTGTTTTTTAAGAAATCAACAAAATCAACGAGCGTCCCTATATCCATATCTAAATACAATTTCTATGTATTGACATACATAGAAATAATGTTAAATGGGGACGGTGGTAGAAAAAGGTTCTTAGTCCGCCTAAGGAGGATGGAAATTTCATTACATAAAATTCTCTAAATAATTTGATTTTGGTGTCAAAAAAGGGTATAATCAATTTATGAAAAAATTGGATGAGTTTGACAGAAGATAAATTATATAATCTTCCAAAGTATTATGATATTGCTTTTTCTTGGGATACCTCTCAGGAAATAGATTTGTTTTGTAAGTTATTCAAGAAATATGTCCATTTTGAAGTAAAGAACATATTAGAACCAGCATGTGGTACAGGTCGATTTCTATTAGATTTCCCGGAGTATGGATATCATATTACAGGATATGACAATAATGAAAAAATGATTTCCTATGCAAGCAAACGAATATCTGATGCAAAGTTACAGGGTATGGCTTTAGCAATAGTTGGAGATATGAAATCGATAAAATTCAATAATAAATTTGATGTAGCAATTAATTCAATAAATAGTTTGGGATATCTTCTTTCAGATAAGGATAATATTGATCATTTCAGAAATACAGGTAAATCAGTGAAAAGTAAGGGGATTTATATTATTCATCTTAATTGCGCATGGGATAAATTGGAACCCAGTGATGATGAAGGATGGACTTTGGAAAGGGATGAAATCCGAGTAAAAACAATTTGGAATATTGAGAAAGAGGATAGGCAAAAAAAGATTAGCTATCAGGTCTGCAAAATGGAAATTAATGATCATGGTAAACATATTATATTAGAAGATCATCATATATTAAGATTATGGTTTTTAGAGGATTTATTAAACCTAAGTCATAAATCAGAACAATTCACATTGGAAGCAATCTATGATGAAAACTTTAAACAAATCCCCCTAAACACCTATATAAACGGAGAGTTAGGTAATTTATATTATGTATTCAGAAATAAATAAAAAAGATTGCAGGGACGATGGTCAATTTCGTCAATTTTAATTTTCTATAAGTTGCTAAATAGCAGAAGTTGGAAAGGGTTTCATTAGAAAAATAATTAAGAAATTTTAAAAAATAATAAATAGTCAATTTTACATATACAATAAGTCTACTAATAAATAATGTTTACGCTTAATTAAGTGTTTATTTAAATAAACGACCTTGCTGAATATCCATATAAGGAAATATGACTTTGGGAACAGTAATAGAGGGGAGAATTAGCTAATAGAATTAATTACTAGTCCGCTGTTTTTTGTTATTTCTTTTCTTTCTGTTTTTCTTCATTTTTTTATTTATTATTATATCACATCTTCTCATCTCATACACAACTTTTAATATACTCCCCAGAAAACAAAGAATAAGAAAATTAGAAGAAAAAATGATAAAGGAAGGTATAGAATTAAACAGTGATCAATTAGATGCAATGATACAGAATGCAGGAGCATTGAAAGAAAGACATGTTATTAGCCCGTATCCTGGCTATCTATTGTGTCAGGATACATTTGAAGTGGGACACATAAAAGGAGTAGGAAGAATATATATGCAAACTGTAATAGATTCACATGGTTCATTCGGATTTGCAAAGTTATATACAGGAAAAACACAATTTGAAACATCAGATATATTGATAGACAAGGTACTACCATACTATATGTCTCTTGGCATAGCTGTAAGAAATATACTTACAGATAATGGTTCTGAATATTGCGGTAAAGAGAATGAACATGAATATGAACTGTTTCTTGGCAGCCTAAATATCAAACACAGAAGAACAAAAATTAGATCACCATGGACAAATGGTTTTGTTGAAAGATTCAATAGAACAGTATTGGAAGAATTTTTAGTTGTTGCTTTTAGAACAAAATGGTATTATAGTGTGGATGAGTTACAAAAAGACCTTGATAATTGGCTCAAACATTACAATTTTAAAAGAACACATCAAGGATACAGGGTTAATGGCAGAACTCCATCAGAAGTTCTTTTGGATTTTACTAAAATGCCTAAACTTTTAGCTCATAATTTGACAAAATCTTTTGCTGGAGGTGTCAAGTGATCTTCCATCCTTTACAGGAAAAAGAGAATACTGGATTCCGCATCAAGTGCGGAATGACCCGAGAAATATGAGATTCTTCACCCTTCTGATTCGCAAGGACACAATAAATCTTATATTGACATAATAATCACTTGTTATATACTGTTAAAAAAGGAGGCATAATGCTTTTAGGTATAAACATTGATCATACGGCTACATTAAGAGAGGCAAGGGAATCCGATGTTCCTGATATTATGACATGCGCTATTCTTGCACAACTTGGCGGAGCAGATGGGATTACTGTTCATCTCAGACAGGATAGAAGACATATAAATGAATCAGATATTATTGCTCTAAAAGCTGGTCTAAGAGTGCCGCTTAATGTTGAAATATCCACTAATAAGGAAATCGTAAAATTCATTTCTGAAATTAAGCCCGAAAAGGTGTGCCTTGTTCCTGAAAGTCCAAATGAATTAACAACGGAAGGTGGTTTAAATCTTTTCAGTAAACCCGTTTTTACCGCAATTAAGAGCACAGTTAAAATACTGAAAAAGAAAGGTATTGAAGTTGCATTATTTATTGAACCGGATAAAAAGATGATAGATAAAGCTGTTTTAGCAGGAGCAGATGCTATTGAATTAAATACAAATGCATATTCCGAATGTATGACTGTTGCAGAAATTGATAAGGAATTTGATCGGGTAGAAGAAGCTGCAAATTATGGAGCACTTAAAAAAGATATTCTTATTAATGCGGGTCATGGACTTAATTATGATAATGTTGAACAAATAACCTATATTGATACAATTACAGAACTCAATATCGGACATTCAATTGTTGCACATTCTGTTATTTATGGAATTGAATCTGCTGTAAGAGAAATGAGGGATCTTGTTGATAAATATTAAAAAATTATTGCCGCTTATTCTTATTATACTACTTTCATTAATACAATGTAGTAAGCCTAATACTGTAACTATAACCGAAAAACCCAAAGATACGCTTTTATTAGAACAAAAAGCATTTACTATTATAACCGAAAAAGGAATTAATATAATTAATGATTCACTTTATCAGGAAGTATTTATTCCATTTGATGAGCCGGTTAAATACTGTCAATTGAATAGAAATCTGTTTTTATATGGCAAATATTATTATGAATTTAATACTACAAGTTTTGTGCTTAACAAAATCGGAGAAATCCCTGTTGCTGAGCATATTGTTTTTATTCCGGAAGGTAGAATTGTTTTACTGAAAAATTCTGTAATTATGAACAGCAAATACAATCAATTCACTCTATTATCAAATGAAATGTCACTTGTAAACATTTGGATAAATCCATTTCATAAATATGTTTATACGCTTGATTCTTTGGGTTATCTTTATTCTGTTGATTATGAACGCAGAATTTTAAGAAAAAAAATCTTTACAGGTCCAATAAAAATGATGAATTTTTTCAGATATGGTTCCCGCATATATTTAAATTTAGATAATTCCTTTTTAATATGTGATTTTGAAACACTAAATATTATATATAAGAAAAATGCAAGTGTAATCAATTTTACAGAGATTCCATTAAAAAACATGGCAATTATTCAAACATTACCAAATGCTATTGAAGGAATTAGCAGCATTGATTATAAAACTGTATTCCATTTATCCTTTAATGATACAATAGATGATATAAAAACAAATGGTGATTCATTATTTCTTTTGTTAAGTAATAAGGGAGAAATATCATTATTTTCCGGTAATAAAAAGATTAGACAATTAGAAACCACATCTCCTGTTTCAAAAATTCTTCTTTTTAATGATAATTATATAATTTATCAGAATAAGCAACTTTATGCATATGATGTTTTTACCGATACAATAATTTTATTATCTGAAACCCCAGATGCGCTCTATGCATTTGCTTTTGATGCACCTGATTCAATACCCAAAAACATTAAAACACAAAGTAGAATAAATTATATTGAAGAAATAGAGAAAGAAATTAAGAAAAAAACATATTATTCTGTTCAATTACATTCTTTTACCAACATTACTTCTGCAAAAAACTCCATGAAAAAAGATAAAGATGCCATTATGAAACAATCTGTATTTATAAAAAAGGCAATTGTAAAGAAAAAGGATTATTACAGGGTATATGCAGGAAAATTTGATTCACGGGAAGATGCTGATGCACTTAAAGAGCTCCTGTTAAAAATGGGCTATACAAAGGATATTTTCGTTACAGCAATATATTATGAAAACATTATAAAATGAAAACGCCTCTTCTTTTTAGTAACCTTTATAATCTTGAGAAACAAGACCCTCGTTCTATAGATTTCAATCTTACTGAATATGAACATTTCTTGAATGAATTTGATAATCCACAAAATAGCATAGGAAAAATCATTCATATTGCCGGAACAAATGGCAAAGGTTCTATTGCTGAAATCATTTCTTCATCTCTTATTCAATGCGGCTATAAAACAGGCATATACACATCACCTCATCTTTATGAAATCAATGAAAGAATAAGAATAAATGGATTAAATATTAATGATAATGAATTTATTAAAATTGAGAAACTAGTTTATGATAAAATTAGAAACAAGGAAAAGCATTATAGAACATTCTTTGAAGCAATGACAACAACTGCATTTCTTTATTTCTCTAAGAATAAAACGGATTATGCAATTATTGAAACCGGATTAGGCGGGAGATTAGATGCCACTAATGTTGTTAATCCACATCTTACGGTAATTACTATTATTGATTTTGACCATACAAAAATGCTTGGTAATTCATTAGAGGATATTGCTAGAGAAAAGGGTGGAATTATTAAAAAGAATATCCCTCTATTCACATTTAAGCAGAATGAAATAGTAAATAATGTATTAAAAAGTATTTGTCTTGAAAAAAATGCACCTTTGAATATTACTAATATTCATAACATTGAAATGCACAAAAATGCAATGATCTATAAAAATCACACCTTTTCATTAAAACAACCCGGTGCGTATCAAAAACATAATGCCGCATTATCAATTGATGTACTTAATCATATTGGAATAGATGAAAAATGTATAAATAATGGCATTAATGATTTTTCAATTAAAGGGCGCATGGAAACAGTAAATATAGATCCATTAATTATTGTTGATGGTTCACACAATCTCGGTGCAATAAAAATCACTCTTAAAGAAATCAGAGAAATGTATCCCAATAAAAGATTAAGCACACTTTCTGTTTTTATGCATGATAAAAATATTTATTCTATGATTGAAATTTTAAAACAAAGTTCTGAAAATGTAATGCTTTCTTCTATTCCCTTTTTTAGAGCAGCAGGCAAAAATGATTATGCTCATTTAGAAGGAATTAAATATTTTGATTCTACTTATGATTCAATTAAATATTTCCATGAAAATGCGGGTAAAAATGATATGCTTCTTATTATAGGGTCATTTTATTTAATTGAATATGCTCAAAGTGCTGTAAAAAAAATCTTCTAATAACAAAACACACATTAATATTTTATTCTTGACATTAGTATTATATGCACTATAATAATGTTGTATAATTAATATCCGAATATACCTTAAGAAGGGATTTATGAAAAACAATAGTACAACAACATTTGGACCAATAGAAACAGAAATAATAGCAAGATTAACTTATGAAAACACCATTTTTATCAATGCGAAAACATTAGATAATATGTTTGGCTTGAATCCCATAGAAAGAGCAAAAACGGTATTGCGACTAAAACGAAAAAATATTTTGTTTCCCGTGAAAAGAGGCGTTTACTTCTTTTCGCCCCTTGAATCAAGTTCAAATGGAAGAAGTACTATTGAAATGCTTGTACCTCAATTATATTTTCCAAAGAAAAATTATTATATTGGATATTCAATGATGTATAACTTCTACGGCTTTACTGACCAAATATTTCAAACAATGTATATACTTAATACATCCTTCTCAAAAAGGAAAATAATTGATAAAATAGAATATAATTTTATAAAAACTAATGCCAATAGAATGTATGGCTTGAAAACTATAAAAATTAAAGACATTGATGTGATTATCAGTGATAAAGAACGAACATTAGTAGATTTGATATATTTCAATAAGCCTGTGGGTGGAATTAATAATGCAGAGAATATTTTAAAGGATTGTATAAATAATGAAAAATGTAATATTAAGAAAATCATTAATTATGCTAGCAAATTTCCCATTATTAAAACCCGCAAACAAATCGGATTATTCCTTGATAATCTTAACATAAAGAACTCTATGCTTTACCCATTAATTAAATCTGTAAAAAATACATCCTTAATATCTTTTTCCGGAAGTAGGAAAGGTAAAATTAATAATAAATGGAAGGTAATTATAAATGATTCATAATAATATGGAATCCTTTGAGAAAATTATTCAAAATACAGCAAAACAAACTGGATTTCCTGTTTTACTTGTTGAAAAAGATTATTATCTTACTCTGATTCTTTCACATATCAATGAATTGTCTGAAAATTTAATATTCAAAGGTGGAACCTGTCTTAATAAAATCTATTTTTCATATTATAGATTAAGTGAGGATTTGGACTTTAGTATGAAATTACCTCAATATACTGTTTCCAGATCAATAAGAAAAAAATGTATGCAATCAGTCAAAAAGGATATTTATACTTTTGCAAAATCATTAAATATGCAAATAGATACTCAAAAAACCGATGGATATAATGAATCAAAACAATATATTTATTATCTACTTTATAATTCATCATTTATACCCAACAAACAACATGTAAAAGTGGAAATTGGTCTAAGATACAATCCTCTTGATGATATAAAATATATGCCAGTAAATCATAAATTTCTCCATCCATTTACAAAAAAGCCACTTTTTGATGGCGGCAAGGTGAAGTGTTTATCATTAAGAGAAGTTGTCTGTGAAAAACTCCGCGCAGCAGCGTTTCGTAAAACAATTGCTTCCCGTGATTTTTATGATATTGATTTTCTTATACGCAATGGATTTGATTTTTCAGATAAAAAAATTAAAACAATATTTATAAAAAAAATTGAAGAAGATGGTAAAAAATTTAATTCAATTAGGTTAAAAACTAATCTTGGCCGTAGTAATGAAGAAGTATCATTAATGCATTCACTATTGAAAGAAGAACTCTATGATGTATTAACTCTATCTGAGAGAAATAATTTTGATTTAACAACGGCACTTCATAGAATAGATAAAATAATGACAATAATACTTAATTAAACTACTATTTCATTTCTTTTTATCTGCATCTTCTTCAAATATTTCATTTAAATCTATTATTAAAGAATCAAGAAATGGCTGCACTTTACCCTTTAGATCTTCACCATACTTCTCATTGAATTTCTCAAAAAATTCATTAATCTGATCATTGATTTCAGGAAAATGCTTTTCCCCTTTATTCACTCCCTTTTCAATTATCTGATCAATCTTATTTCTAAATCCCTTCCATTCCTCTGATTTGAAAAACATTTCAGTTGTATTTTTTATCTTTCCAAAGCCCTTTGATAAATGATACTCAAACTCACTTTTTCCCTTAATTACTGCTCCATTTTCAAGAGTTTCACCATTACTATTATTATTCCTAACAACAATTCGTGCTGTTTTCTTCTTATCAATCAAAAAGAACTCTGTTTCTGTTGTAATATATTCTTCATATTTTCTATCAATTACAATCTTCACATTGTATATTTCATCGCTTTTTTTAATCTCCATTACTTTTCCAATAATTCCATCATCTAAATAAACATAGCCCTCTGAATTTAGGTTTCCAATATCATAATAAATTAAATTTAATTCAATAACCTTATCACAACTTGATAAAATTATTATTATAAATAAAAAAGGTAAAATTATTTTTTTCATTTTTTCTCCCTGTTTTTTAAGTGGATTGTATAAATCCTACTTTTCTATACACCTTTGATAGTGTTTTTCTTGCCGTACTGAATGCCTGTTCTTTTCCATTTTTAAGAACATCTTCCAGATATTGCCTATCATTTCTTATTCTCTTATAATTATTTTGAAGCGGTTTAAGATATTCAATAATAATTTCCGCTAAGTCATCTTTGAATTCCTTATAGCCCTTTTTTTTGTAATTATCTTTGATTTCATCAAATGACTTTTCCGTAATTATGCTATAAATAGTAATCAAATTGGAAATGCCCGGTCTATTATTATCAAATTCAATGCTTGTATTTGAATCAGTAACAGCTCTTCTTATTTTTGCGCGAACAATATCCGGTTCATCAAGAAGTGCAACATAATTATTAATATTTTCATCGGATTTGGACATCTTTTTTTCGGGTTCCTGCAAACTCATAATACGCGCACCAATTTTGGGAATATATGGCTCCGGCACAGTAAATGTATCGGAATATAGTGAATTAAATCTTTGGGCTAAATCCCTTGCAAGCTCAAGATGCTGCTTTTGATCATGTCCTACTGGAACAAAATGTGCCTGATATAAAAGAATATCAGCTGCCATAAGAACCGGATATGTATATAAACCCGCATTAATGTTTTTAATGTTTTTAGCGGATTTCTCTTTGAATTGAGTCATCCGATTTAACTCTCCCATATATGTAATAGAATTAAGAACCCATGCAAGTTCCGCATGTGCAGAAAGATGAGATTGAATAAATATTGTGCTTTTTTCAGGATTAATTCCGGATGCAATATATAAAGCAATAAAATCATAACAGCGTCTTCGTAGGGTTTTCGGATCCTGTCTTACTGTAATTGCATGCATATCAACTAATACATAATAACAATCATATTCTTTCTGCATCTTCACCCAATTCTTTAATGCACCAATATAATTTCCTATCATCAAATTGCCGGATGGTTGTATTCCGCTTAATATTCTCTTTTTATCCATATTCCCATTTTATTAATATAAGTTGACTTGTCAACATTCTTAACAGCTATTTATCTTCTTTCACTCCTTGCTCTACTAATGTACTAAGAGCAAGTGTATTATCTACTATCTTAATATTGTTATCTTAAATGATATATCTGTATTATTCATCTTTCCTTTTATAAAATATTCTCCTATTACATAGTCAGATTTATTAATCGCTATTTTTGTATATCCATTTTCAACTATACTATTATTTAATGTATTGAGTTTCCTTCCCATCTTATCATATATATCTAATATTAATTCTCCCTTTTCTTTTAATCCAAAATACATATCTATTGTATTAGTATTGTATTTAATGTAATAATTATTCATTAAAATATCATTGTTGAATTTTTCATTTTTTATTCCTATGGCTCCCATAGGATATTTGATTATACACATTCCTATGGGACCATTCACCACATAGGCAAATATATCTATAACTACCAATCCATTTGCAAAACCACCTGTATCATAGTAGCCAATTTCTACTGGTGCTGCTGGATTTGATACATTGATTATTCTAAGTCCAGAACTATCATCTGCTATATAGGCAAATGTGTCAACTACATGAACAGCTTTTGCCCAACCACCTGCAGTATAAGATCCAGTTTCTATAGGTATTGCCGGATTTGATACATTAATTATTTTAAATCCACCAGTATTATCTGCCACATATGCAAATGCGTCAATTACATATACACCTGCTGCTTGACCACTTGTATTGTAAAGTCCTGTTTCTATTGGTATTGCCGGATTTGATACATTGATTATTCTGAGTCCCGCAGATCCATCTGCTAGATATGCAAATGTGTCAACTACAAATACACCCACTGTTATTTCCACCAGCATCGTAAAATCCTGTTTCTACTAGTATTGCCGGATCTGCTACATTGATTATTCTAAGGCCTTCACTTCCATCTGCTACATATGCAAATGTGTCAATCACATAAATATCCCATGAATCACCATCTGTATCATATATACCAACAACTGTACAATTTAATGAATCTCCATTTGCTTTTGTATTGTTTTCACTTTTATTTATATCTCTTTCATTAATTAATTCACTATTATTTGAAAATAGCAGAATTCCAAATAATATAATAATAATTAAAAATAACATTTTAATTTTCATAAATAGCCTCCATTTGTTCTTATTATACTATGACTTTATAATCTATATGTCAAGAAATATTTGAATTGTGCATAACTACTATTTAATAGATGTCTAATTTAGTGTAAATGTTCATTATTCAAAAAAAATATGATATCTATCAATAATCACAAAATTACTTCTATACATTGACATAAAGTTATATTTGATATATTATTAAAAATTATGAAATTAAAAATATTGATTTTATGCTGTATTATTTTATCAATTGCAGTAAATGCAAATGATTTGGATAAATATTTATACTCTATATCCGACAATGTTGGTTTTGCATTTTTAAAAACATTGCCTGATGCAAAGAGTATTTCTATTTCCGGATGCGGAACAGGTGGTTATTCATCCCCAGCTGCATATTTGATCAATCCGGCAATTATCCCTTACAATATGGAGCGTAAAATTTCATTCACATATCTTAATTCATTTGCATTATTAAACAAATCACTTATTCAGGTAAGCTATCCATTGAAATTTGGTTATCTATTTGGAGGAACAGGATTCTCCGTATCAGATACAATGGAAATCAGGGGAGATACCCCTACAGAAGAGCCGCTTGGTTCTTATAGGTTTACTTCAATGACATTATCTGCTGGCTATGGATTATTTGTTGTTAATGGTATTTACTGGGGAGCATCAATGAGAACCATTTCCGAATTTTCCTATATGCTTGCCAAAACATCAGTTACATTCAATACAGGATTTATTGCTACCTTTGAAAAACTAAAAGGATTCTCTCTTGGTTTTTCTTTTCTTAATTTTGCTCCCAATTACAGATATGATATTTATTCAGCAGATTATATTGTTTCTCCATTCACAGTAAGAGCAGGTGTAACCTATACATTTGAGATAAATAGTTCATTTAAGTCGGTAGTTTATACCGATTTTATCAAAGCAAATGACTCAGAATATAATGTAGCTATTGCAGGAGAATGTACATATAATGATATTATTACAGTAAGTAGTGGATACGTTTTCAATAATAATACAGAATCATTCTCAATTGGCACAGGATTTAATATAAACAAATTTACAATTCAATACTCATTTAAACCATATAAACACCTTCTCGGATATGAAAATGCTTTATCCGTTATGGTGCGGTTTTAAACGGAGGAATCGTGGCAGGTCTTAGTGGCTCACTAAATGACTTTGACATAACTGATATTCTTCAACTTATTCATATGAATAAGAAAGAAGGCTGTCTTGAAATTACCATTGAAGATGATAAAGGTTATATTTATATTCAGGATTGGATTGTTACACATTCGGAAACAGAAGACAGGAAAGGGGAAGATGCGGTTCAAAAAATTCTGAGATGGACAAAAGGCAGTTTTGAGTTTGTTCCTGAGAAAAAAAGTGATGAAAAAACAGTACAGGTACCCATACAACATCTTATGCTTGAAGCGGCAAGAAAGATAGATGAATGGCAGCAAATAGAAAGATTTATTCCTGATACGGATGGCATTATTGATATTGTTGAAAATCCTGAAACAGGCACTGAAAACATAAAATTAACATCTGATGAGTGGAAAATGCTAACATTTGTTGATGGTGAATTAACAATAAAGGAACTTGCATTAAAGGTGAATCAATCCGAATTTGTTACTGCAAAAATATTTGTCGGCTTAATGTCTTCCGGACTTGTATATATGAAGGAAAATCTTGAGAAAAAAGCTGCTAAGGAAAAAGAAAAACAAGAAAAAATAGATAAAAAGAAAGAAAAGGAAAAGGAAAATAAGAAAAAGGGATTGGGAAGGTTTTTTTCAAGATAATGTTTTATTTTTCAAAATTATAAAATATTTTTCAAATAATAGTTTCAAATTTTTCACATCATACATATTATATTCTATAAGAATTTCAAGTGCTGTTTTATTACCATCAATATGTTTATTCCATAATTTTACTGCATCATAACCAGTAAAATTCTTAATTCTATTTGGACGCTCAATATTTTCCTGCTTTTCAAGTTTTTTTAGACTACCCTTCCAACCTACCTGAGATACTGCTCTTAAAAGATCAAAATGTAATATGGGAATATCAATAAATGGGAATTCCTTTTTAATTACAGGAATATCAAAAATCAAACCATTAAATGTTACAATAGCATTTGGCAGAGAAAACATCCATTCCAATTTTGCGATATTTTCACCCCTTATATAATAATGATAATTTTCCCCAATAAATAATCCAACAACTGTGATTTCACCATTAATATCTGTTTCAATATCCACAAAACCCGTTTCATTTAAATATGATCCCAAAATTCTCCAATAATCCTTATGATACATTTTTTCTGCAAAAAAGGATATATCATCCCTCATAAATTTTTTTACTGATTCTTTAATCTGCTTTTCAAAATCTTCATTTCTTGATTTGGTAAATGGTAAATTTTGCGGATTTTTCAGAACATCCCACCATTTATTATATCCGCATTTCCATAATTGGTTTTCTATTTTATAACCAATATCATTAATGTGTATGTATGTTGATGTCAACATATAATTCCTCTACTTCCTTAACAGTTAAATGCATAATTCTTTTGTTATTACCATTATTAAAAATCGTATTTACCTTTTTTCTCTTTTCTCCACTTAATCTAACAAGGAATTCCCAATACTTAAAATCATTTTCTATTTTACTATCTTTTCTTTTTAGATAAATAAAAGAAGAATCCACAGCCGGTATTGGAGAAAATGCACTTTTATCAATATGAAACAATTTCACTATTTCAAAAAATGTATTTGCAAACAATGATATAGGAACAATCTCTTTATTAATTAATTTATCTGCAAATTCCTTTTGAACAATAAAATATCCCTGCTTCACTGTTGATGATACTATGGTTTTTTTCACAATATCCCTTGTTATACTATATGGGATTGCTCCGATTACAGTATCACAATTAATTTCAACATTCCTTATGTCATTATTAATTATTTTAACAGAATTGCTTTCATATTTTTGACTTAACATTTTAATTAGTTTTGCATCTTTCTCAATAAGCATTAACTGTTTAGGGGTTTTTCTGAGAATAATATTTGTTAAAGCCCCTTTCCCCGGGCC
>CBDUZN010000026.1:0-14254 GCA_965371715.1 uncultured bacterium
TGATAGGGAAAGTTTGATTGCAACTATAGACGTTCTTTCTGATGCTGAAACAATGAGAAATATAGCAGAAGCATTAGAAGAATTTGAAAGAAGGGGGGGTGTTGATTTTGAGCAAGTAAAAAAAGAGTTGAAATTAAATGTATAAGATAATTTTTGAAAAAAAATTCTGATTCAGCATCTATCCATTGATAATCATCAAAAATAACTGATAGCGGAATCCCTTTGAAATATTCATTCAGAATATGTGATAAAGCATTAAAAAGCAATTCTTTGTTTTGCTTATTTATTCTCAATATACCTTTACTAAATAATTTTCTGATATATTTCAATTGCTCTTTACTGCAGTATTGAGTTAATTGCTCAATTATTTTATTCGTTTCTGCATCTTCTGAGAGTCCTGCAATCTGTAATAACATTATTTTGATAATAGAGAATGGAATGGTTTTATTGAATTCCCTGCATCTTAATATCAATATTACAAATTTATCCTGAATCATACTAATGATCTTAGAAATCAAAATTGATTTGCCTGTACCGGATTTGCCTTTAAGAACAAGTAATTCCTTATTAGATTTCAATACTCTGTCTATTATTCTATTAATTTGAATGATTTCCTTTTTTCTGCCTGAAAAAATATTAATATTATCTGTCCAGTATTGTAATAATCCGCTTTTTAGATTGCCTGTTAATCCATATACTGATACTTTGATCTTTTTACCTTTTAATTTGAATATACCCTTATCAGTAACATCAATTAATTTTCCCATATATTCCATAATATTATTTGATATTAAAATTTCATTTTTTTCTGCAAGTGACATGATCCTTGCAGCAGTGTTAACAGTATTTCCCATAATTGTATATTCGCGTCTATCATCATTACCAATAATACCACAAAATGCATACCCGCTTTCCAATCCTATTTTATATGTAATGCCGCTACTTTGTAAAACATTCTTTACTTCAAAAATAAACCTAATTGCCTTTTCTTCAATATCAGAAATGGATTTTGGAGCCCCGAAGGCAATCATTAATTTATCACCTATAGTATTGAAATCACATTTATCAAGAAAACCACCATATTTACTAATTGATTCAAGAATGGATTCCATTGTTTTTTTAAATGCAAAATCATTAATATTGTTTTTCTCAATATTAATAAAGGCTATACAAACCCGTTTATGTGTATTTATCAGATGAAAAGAAGATTCCTCCTCTATAAAATCAATTAATTCCTTACATATAAAATTTTTGATTTTATTACTGTTTTGACTATCCGGAAATTTGTATTCATCAATTATATAATTGATTCTATTTACCGTATAATAATTATCATTCATTTTTGAAAATTTTGCATACTCTTTTAAGTCTTTAATAATATTTTTATCAATTGCTATTTGACCTGTTTGTGCTTTATCAAGTAATTTGGATGCATTATTCATTGTTTTACCGGAATAGAGAAAACTCATATTTCCCTTTTTGGGATTAAATATATATCTTGTAATGATACCTGATGAAATACCGGCATGCATACTAATTTCAATATTGCCTGATTCAGTATAGATTGTATGATTATCTCTTATATAATCCATTATGGATTTTGTAATAAAAAGTATTCTCTTCTTATAATCGGAATGCAATTCTTCATAAATTATTATAGAAATGGCATCGCCGCTGAAATGCACAATTTCCCCTCCATATTTTTTAATAATATCAATAAATATGTAAAATATACTATTAATTATTACTGTAACTTCTTCAGAACCCTCACGCCCTTTATTTGCTAGTGTTTCCGAAAGTGTAGTAAAACCCGAAATATCTACAAGGGCAAGTGCAATCCTACCCTTGTAGATGTTTTTTACTTTCCGATTTCTTAAATTTTCAGGTATAAATGAACTAATCAATGGTTAATCAGTTCCGCCTGTATCATCGCCCAATGGGGGTCCTTCAATATGTACAATATCTATATCGTTTTCTTTGATATACTGATTGATCTCTGCTACGGTATGCATACCAATTAGACCTGACTGTGCTACTGTTTGATGATCCATTTCCGTTGAATAAATTGATGAGCCTTCATCAATAACTCCTGCTTTTTTTAATGCAGTGAATTGATTCTCATTCATTAATTGAACAAGATAGTTGCCATTAGGCATTGGTGAAATTACAAGATAATTCATTTCTTCTCCTTTGTGAATTTATTAATAAATATTTTTGCTTCTTTAAACATATCGGTTTTGTTTATATCAAGGTCAAGAACATTTTTATAATAAATGAATGCTTCATTATTTCTATTTAACTCTACGGATGTACTTGCAATATTATAATTCAAGATTATCTTTAATCTATTATTGCCTTCATATTTATTAATGGCTTCAAGGGCTGTTTTACATTGCTTTATACATTCAATTTTCTTACCAGAGTAATAAAGAAACACTCCCTTTCTCATTAATAAATTAGCATAATAATCAATTAATCCTAATCTTTTTGTTTTAGTAATTCCTTTTTTTAGAATGTTGTATGCTTTATTTTCATTTCCCAAATGATAATATGCATTAGATAATGTTTGATAAAAATTAATTAATGGAATATCTCTTTTTCCTTTTTTTAGGATTTTTTCCAAATATTCAGTTTTAATAATCTTTTTATATAATCCTTTTTGTGAATACAAATTATTTAAATTCAATAATATATCTTCTGCTTTAATGTTTTCGTTTAGATCAGTATAAATATTATATGCCATATTATATATTTTCATAGCTTTCTCATATTTTTTTATTCTTTTATAAATACTTCCTAAATTCATATAACATGCTGCAATACCAGATAAATCATTGATTATTTTCTTGATTCTTAATGATTTTCTATAATATTTTTCCGCTTTTTCCAAATCACCTTGATCATAATAGTATAATCCGCTTAATATAAAAGATGTTGAAAGGTCAGACTGTATTTTATGTTTCTCAAATATGCTATTTGCATATTCCAAATCATTTAATGCATTATCATTATCACCTAATTGCATTTTTATTCGGGCAGTTCTTAGCAAAATTTTACCATGAAGATGTTCTTTGATTGATATTGTATCCTTTTTGCTCATATAATTATAATAACATTAAAATCTGAATATTGCAATAATTATAAGAATTGTATTAGTATTGACATTAGAACCGATATATGATTTAATAATATTATGAAAAAAATATTTATTCCAATAATTGTTTTAATATTTATTCATTGTAGTGTTCCTTCTTTACCTGATGCAGGATTATCCGAGTTGAAGGGTACAATTTATTTTAATTCCAATAGAACAGGAAATAATGAAATTTATAAAATGAATGCTAATGGTAGTAATATTGTGAATTTATCTCTCTCCCCACAATATGAAGATGTTATGGCAGCAGTATCACCGGATAGCAGTAAAATTGCTTTTATGAGAGGAGAATCATATGATTTTCAGACATATGAAATTTGGATAATGGATATTGATGGAACTAATCAAAAGCAATTAACTAATAATGATTTTGCCGATGGACATGTTGATTTTGCTCCTGATTCAAGGCGAATTGTATATGCATCCTGGCGTGATGGTAATGAGGAACTTTATATTATGGATATAAATACAGGTATTGAAAAAAGAATTACTGATAATCCAGCAGGAGATAATGATCCTGATTGGTCTCCCTGCGGCAACTATATTGCATTTAAATCAACAAGAGCATATTATGAGGGAGGCGAAGAAGAATTTCTTGATCCTAATTTTGAAATATTTATTGTTGATACAATGGGAAACAATATTCAAAGATTAACAAATGATAATCATTCAGACCATGATCCTGATTTCTCACCAGATGGAAGTGAAATAGCTTTTCTTAGAGTTGTTGAAAGAGAAGGGAATGATGTATGGATAATGGATAGAGATGGGAATAATCAGAAAAATATTAGTTTAACAGGAAATAATTGGTACACATCATTTAGTGCTAATGGTAATTCTATCGTATTTTGTACATCAAGAGGTGAGAACACTGATATATATGTAATGGATAAGGATGGAACTAATCAGATAAGAGTTACTTATGGATTTGCAACAGATGAATTCCCGGCTTGGAAATAATTATGGCGATTTTTAATATTTTACTAATTTATTTTTATATATTGCAACCACCTACAAATGTAAGTATAAATGCTGTGTTTAATAATATTAGTAGACAACCATATTCAATGGGTATATATGCAAATGGATTAAAAGGTAATGAAATTGGCGGAGGGGTTAATATTAGTGTAGGCTATAATGGATATTTATTTATGCTTGGAGCACCATCTGCCAGATACAGATATGCAAATGATAAATTCCTATTAGATATAGCATTGATTGCAATTGGTGATGCCTATGCTGTTTCTATTGAAAGCGGAAAATTTATTAAATTAAAGAATAGGGATATTAGATTAACCGGAAGAGTACATGGCTTTTGTTTTTATGAACTTGGTGATAAGTATTCATTTATTGGTACGGATTTAACCGCAATAATCCCATTCTCATGGGGTAAGGCTATTAATCCGTTTATTGGAACAGAAGTAAGTTACAATATGTTTCTGCCTCCGGAAAACATTTATCCAAATCCAATGATGGCTTTTGATTGGAATTTGATCTATGGCATTAATGCTAAATTAGGATTATTGAATCTTTGCTTATCCTTTGAATCGGGAAGAAATTCAATTAATATGAATTTTATTACCTCAATTGTATTTTAATCCTATATTGCTTATTTAATAATTGTAAATGATTGTATAATATCAGTATCAAAACTCTTGATTCTTAAAAAGTATTTACCTGAACAGAAATTTGTTTTAATTTGATTATTATTACCAATTAACATACCTCTATTAACAATTCTTCCGGAAATGTCATAGATTGAATATTTGTGTTTATTACCAATAAGATTTAAATAAATTGTATTAGTTGCATTATCAAAATTAATTTTATTATCCGCAATAAAATTTGTTGTTTTTGTTTTAGGTTGTTCCGATATGCTTGAATAGAATTCAATGCCTGGTAATAATACATCATCAACATACCAGCCCTCAAACTGATAGGCATCGGTTTCACTATAAAATGAAAAACATAATCTAGCTTCAATGCCATTAGGGAAAATATAATCTGTATTTGAGAATATATACTGTTCCCAGCCAAAACTCTCTCCTGATAAGGTGGCAACCGGTAATTCAACAGAGCCAGATTCAAGATATACTACACAATAATCAAAACCGCTTTCAACATGATATTTTGTTTTAAATCCCAAAAATGCAGATGTATCGTAAATAAAAGGCGGTGAGTAAATTGTAGTGCTGTATTCTTCCGGATATGTGGGAGAGGAAGTGTATCCGCAGAAATATGAGTATATACCAGATGCAGCTTCATTTGTTGAAATATGAAAGAATGCTGCTGATGCTGAATCAATGGAATAATTATCACCGGTTTCAAAATCATTGAATAGTGCATTATCATTTAATGAAATATAGAACAAATTATTTTTTTCACAGACTTCATTTCTTACGGTAATTGAAATATCAGCGAAATTTTGTGAAGTATCGGCAATTAATGTGTCAATATATTCAAATGTTTGTTCTGGTAAAATGCTATCAATGATTATTGTATCAGAATAATTCAATGCAATTGATTTAACAATCATTTCAAGATTCTTTGATGTATATTGTGCTGTGTTTTTTACTGTAATAACCGGCTTTATTGTATCCAAATTAAAGTAATGGATCTTGTCAGGTAATAAGGAAATATCTATATTACTTTTAAAATTATTGCCCAATTGCAGATATAATGTATCATTATCAATTATTAATGGTATTTGTGAACTATTTGCCGGTAATTCATTGATTTCAAAATAGAAGTGTAATGTTGTATCATTTGTAAGATTATATAACGAATCGCTTGTAATAAATAATAATGTGTCTGTTATGCTTAATGGTTTAATAATAAAATTACCTGAAAACCCCGGTGAGAGATTTATATTCAATTGTAAAGTATCTATTGTTATATAATTGCAATTATATGAAGTGAGATATGCAATTGTGTCACTAAGATAGGTATAAACAATAATATTTGTATCCGGACTATTTATTGATGCAATATGAACAATCAATGAATCATCATTATAAATTGGACATGAGAAAAGATTATCATGAGGATATAAGGATTTTGATGCTACACTGTCTCCTGTAACAGTAATATTTACTGAATCATAAACAGGCATAGTAAATGAAAAACATCCATTTTTAATTGATGTCTGAGTATTTAATGGAATATTGTCAATATTCCGATAAATATTTATAAGAGGATCTCCTAAGTATGTTATAACAAAGAAAAGCCATCTATAATCATTGAAATGCGTGATTTGATAGGATAAATCATAAAACATTTCATTAAGAACAGCTGAAGGATTATGAATATCATTGATAAAATAATGAAAAAACATAAAATTACAAAGGTCTCCTGTTCCAAAACCAGGATAATAAGGAGTGTACCACCCATATCTTGAATTACCTATATAAAATCCACCACCTTGTGATAATAAAAAATGTTCTGCAAAACAATCAAGATCATAAGCAGCCGACCAGCAGGACATTGAGTATAAAAGTGTAGGTATTGAATTTGTTAATCCATCCATATGCTCATTGGTTGTATAACCAGTGCCTAATTGAATACCGTTTGTGCCTCCATGTCCATAATGTGATACTATAAATGGGGAATTATTTATTGAATTAACAAATGATGTGGAAGATAAATTCCCATCATTTTCATATAATTTTTTTATTGGTTCATCAATGCCTACATCTCTTATAATATTATTCATTGCAATACTTCCATCTGTATATGGATCAAGGAAAGAGGCAGCCAATAAAACGGTATCACCGGTTTGGGATTTTAGAGTAATTATTTTGTTGAGGAAATTATTAATATCATTCCCATTTCTTACAGGTACTCGTGATATAAATATATCCGGGAAAATATCTATTGAATCTTCCATTTCACCAACAATACTATCATTGTCTCCATCCCAATCACCATCAAGACAACAATAATATTTATCTGTGACTAAGGATTGAGATGCTGAATCTACCTGAGGCGATATTGGTAAATATATGTAAACACCAGGGATTATATCAGTGTCAGCACCAATAATAACTGCCTGCAAATTTGAATCAGCATATAATTCCTGAATATAGGAACGCAAACCTTTCTCAATATCCATTGTAGGATATGCAGAATTAATATCTAAATCACTTTTAATAATTGTTCTGAAATTATTATATATATTTCCATAAGGAGTCCAATGCGTTTTCAATGAATCTTGAGTTACAATTAATACCGATTGTTGTGATTTAGTAAAATTGATTGTCTCAATTGTATAAAAAACATTTATATCAATTTCTCTATGATGAAATAATATATTATTGTCAATTTGATATGTGTTGATATTGCCGAATATGATGCCATTGTTCCTTTTTTGTCCTGTTTGTATGTTCATAATGTTTGATGGATAAAGCCCTTTTGTATATATTAGTGATGATCTTTTATTGGGTTTTGTTCCAAGAGGTAATGGATTCTCACCTGCAAGGGGAGTGAAATTAATTATTGTATCCGTTTTAATAATATCAAATTTAATTGAATCAATGGCAATTTTACCCTTTTTCTCAATAAATAGAAGTTTTGCCGGCATAACAGGCATACCTTCATTCATAGAGTATGAATAATTAATATCATATTTATTCATAAGAGAAAAATAATCAGAATTATCATAAATTCTCTCTTTGTGAATATCTGCAATAAGATATATTGAAAGAAATACAAAAAATAAAACCAGATACTTTTTCATATCAAACTCCTTGAAATTTCTTTATATTATATCACTGTGAAATCATTTTACAAGAAAAAAAAGGGATTGTTTTAATCAGGCAATTGAAATCGTGCTTTATCCCACATTTTTATGTATAAATGATATTGAGAACTAAGATTCTCATCTTCGGTAATAATGTTTATTTTTTTTATACGAGATTCATACTGTTTACCAGTAAGTCCCATTATTAATGTAATAACTGAGAAAGAAAAAAGCATTAATAATCCTAATCTGCCACTATTTCGCATAAATAAACTGAAAATGAATAATCCGAAAAAAATACATAGTACAATATATATGATTGCAAGACGCATACTCAAATTTATTGTATCTTGTATATCCTTTAAATCATCAAGATTTTTTAGATTACCACCTGTTCGTTCCAGTGTTTTCTTCACTTTTGAGATCACAGAAATATGAAATATGAATGCAGTAATAAGAAAAACATAGAAAATCAACCAATTTATCATAATGGTTCTCCATTGTCTGATTTATTGCAATAATTAGCATACTATTTGAATATTATGATCTTTGCAGAATTATCATAATTTTCAGTTATCATTTTTGCAAAATAGATACCCTGAGTTATTGTATTTCCGTCAAGTGCAACACTATGTGTACCTGCATTGAAATTACCATTTATTAATGATTTGATTTCTCTACCTGTAACATCATAAAGGGCAATCTTTACATTTCCGGCTTCACTTATTGAGAATGAGATCTCAGAATTATTTTTTACAATTGAAGGAACATTGAAGAATGATATATTATTTCTAATAATATTCGATTTGTAATTATCTGCAATACCGCTTATATTATAATTCCAGTAATAAATAGAGTCCTCTGAACCTGAAATACCGGCAATATGAATTCCTCCTAAATTATCCACAATATTTGCGGCTTCAACTCCATAAAGACCTGCATTGGGAATTCTATTGATAAAACTACGCAAAATAGTATCTGGATTGTAATTCATTATTTCTATAGAACTAAGACCTGTTAAAGTATCAGGATAATCCAGATAAATAAGATACATTGTTGTTTCATTTTGATATACAAGGTTCGCACTATAGGCATTACCTTTCCATGTTGCTGTTGTTCCCAATGTATCAAGAATATTACCATCATGAATATCTAATATGTTCCAAATAAACACTGTATCTCCTCCGGCAATATCCATATGTCCATATGCTAAGGATTGTCCCGACCATGGGAAAGTATAGAGTTTTGTGCCTGAATCATAATAATCAAAGAATAATTCCGCTATTGGCATTACAATATAAAGAACCCCATCATAATATTCGGCATCCCACCAATACCACCATGTTCCAAAACCAACATAACTACCAAAGATATTACCAAGTTCATCTGTCCAACTGCCGGTGTTAACATCAAGAAATGCATTAATTGGAATATAATCTGTAATACCATTATCCAAAGTATCAATGTAATAAATTATTGTATCACCATTTAAACCATAACCAGTTGGTAATGAATGTCCATTGAAAACAGGGATTAATGTGTCATAGGTAATCCCTCCATCATGTGATTGTGAAAAACCCAATGAAACGCAAGTCCCTGGTCCCGAATTAGCAATATCAGAGCGGAGTGAGTCCTCTTCCCATGTGCAGCCAAGAATAGCATAGATATCATTGGAGTCCCCCCATATGATTTTCCCAACACTAATACCAAGAAGGTTATTAATTAAGGTTCCCTGAGCAATGTATCCTGTCCAAGTGCCACCATAATCGGCTGATGTATTTGTTCCATAGTAACCATTTGCATCATAAGCAAGATAAGCAATCTTTGAACCATCTGTATTAACTGCCAATGAAGGCATATAAGCATAGCCACTAATTGTATCCGATATCAAAGTAGGGGATGACCATGAACCGCCGCCGGGACCCAAAAGGTCTGTTGTGTACCATGTTCCAGATATTGAAGCAGATCTATAACATGAAACAATGCTAGGATACCATGCCGCTCTATCAGCATCAATACAATTATAATTTCTTACAAATGGACCAGTTGGAGAAATTTTCACAGGAGCTGCCCAATTTGAGCCGCCATCTGTTGAAATTGTATAATTAATACCAATAAAGCCCGTTGAATCGCTTTCGGCACTTATTACCTGAATATAATTAGCAGCTGGATCAATTATCATTGAAGTTAATGCAGGGGGAGTAAAACCCCTCATATCTCCGCCAAGGTTTAATATCGCCATACCTCCGGCATTAATAGCATCAGCATCCTTTGATAATGATTGAATGGGTTTTGCATTTTCCGGTTGAGAATTCATCATTTTAATATCTTTGTTTGTTTTGGAAAATAGTAATACTGTACATATTACAAATAATACAAATAGAAATACTTTTTTCATATAATCCTCCATTTGTTATAATAAAATAATATACAATAATAAAATAATTGTCAAGGTAAAACAGTACATATTATTTATAATAACAAGATAATTATAGTAACTGTTGACATATTTAATCTATAAAGTTATAATATAATTGAAATTTATACTAAAATTAGGAGTTAAACAATGCCTAAGATGCCATCTTTAAAGATCGGAGAATTAATTGCAAAGGTACCCATTATTCAGGGTGGAATGAGTGTAGGAATATCAATGTCCGGACTTGCAGCTGCAGTTGCAAATGAAGGTGGTATAGGAGTAATAGGTGCTGCTGGCATTGGTTTTCTTGAACAGGGATTTGATGACCATCCTTTTCAATCAAATATGGATGCTTTAAAAAACGAAATAAGGAAAGCAAGAGAAATGACTAATGGGATTATTGGTGTTAATGTAATGAAAGCATTAACTGATTATGATAATCTTGTTAAAGTATCTATTAAAGAAAAGGTTGATGCAATATTTATCGGAGCAGGTTTACCATTAAGAATTCCCGGCAAATTGGATTTATCAGAATTCAAGAAAATGAAGACAAAAATAATTACTATTGTATCATCTGCAAGTGCAGTAAAGACACTATTTACATATTGGGAAAAGAATTACAACAAATTGCCTGATGCAGTTGTAGTAGAAGGTCCTGAAGCAGGTGGTCATTTGGGTTTTACGGAAAATGATTTAATAGATGGTTCAGTTAATTTGATGGATATTGTAAATCAAGTAAAGGAAACTGTAAGGGAATTTACAAAGCGCATGAAAATCAGCATTCCTATTATTGCAGCAGGTGGTATATTCTCAGGTAAAGATATTTTTAATACAATGAAAAATGGTGCTGATGGGGTTCAGATGGCAACACGGTTTGTAGCAACTAATGAATGTGATGCATCAGATGAATTTAAGCAGGAATATATTGATGCCAAAGAGGAAGATATTGTTATTATTAAGAGTCCAGTTGGGCTTCCAGGAAGAGCTATTAAAAATGAATTCTTAAAATCTGTTTCTGATGGTACAGGCGGGGATACTTTTTGTTCATGGAAATGTCTTAGAACCTGTCGTATGAGTAAAGCACAATATTGTATTGGAAGAGCATTAGCTAATGCAAAAATTGGATTATTAAAAGAGGGTTTTGCTTTTGCCGGTACGAATGCATTTAGAGTAAATAAGATTATGACAGTTAAGGAACTTATTGAATTATTGATGAAGGAATATGCAGAAGCGGAAAATGGAGAATAGGTGTAGGGACAGGGCTTGACTTGTCCACACAAATAGTAGATTTATTATTGCAAATTATTTTAATTTTCGTATAATATAGAAAAATAGTATTAATTATTAATAAAGGTAATGTCAGGTGAAAGCCATCCAGACCTAAATGGATGGTTTTTTATTATTATGGAAAGAAAAAACTTTTTAAAGCATTTTAATCATGAAAAGTTAATAGAAGAAGTAGGAGCATTTTCCTGCAATAATGCAATGTTCAATATAAATAATAGTTGTCTTATTATTAGCGATATGCAGGAATTTTTTCTAAACAATAAATCACAGGCATATATCCCATCATCAAAAGAAGTAATTAACCCCATTAATCAATTAATTTTATACTTTAATAAATGTAATAAACCTGTGATTCTTACAAAACATATTAATACTGAAAAAAATGCGGGAATGATGAAAAGTAGATTCAGACAATTGATTAAAGAGAGTGATCCCTTTTCAGTAATATCAAGTAGTATTGATCAAACAAATAGCATTTCACTCACAAAGACACAATTTGATGCATTCCATAAAACAGAATTGCAAAATATTTTGAAATCAAAAAGCATAGAAAATATTGTGATTACCGGAGTAATGACGGAAAGATGTGTGGAAACAACTGCAAGACAGGCATTTGTGAGGGGGTACAATGTATTTATTCCAATTGATGCAGTAGCAACATATTTTGAAAAAGTACATATATCCTCAATAATTAGTATGGCAAATAGTGTATCAAATATTATTAAGACAGGAGATATTGTTGATTAAAAAAACTGTATCAATTATTGGAGGAGGCACTTCCGGGATTTCAGCAGCACTTCAATGTGAAGTTGAAAGGCATGATTATATTCTTATTGAAAAAACATATTTAGGTGGAATGATAAAATATGCAAATGCTGTTAATAATGTGCCATTTATTGATAAAGGGATTAGTGGTAATGAAATTATAGAATTATTAAAGAAACGAATGGAAAAATCGGAAAAACATATTATTTATAATGAAGTAATTGATGTGAAATACAAAGAGAATAATTTTTTTACATTTCTATTATCAGGTGAAATTATTATTAGCAAGTATCTTATATGGGCTGCAGGCAGTATTCCATTAAAGCCGGATTTTGCTATTCCAGTAGAATGTGAAAACAGAATATTTTATTATCCTGAGATAGATGTGGATAATATGAAAAGCAAAGTGATTATATATGGTGGAGGGGATATTGCATTTGATTATGCTTTAACATTAAAAGGAACAATTAAGAATATTTCAATTTACTGTAGGAATAAAGTAAAAGCGAATAAATCATTAATTGAAAAAGTAGAGGAAAATGGTATAAAATATAATGAATTATCTGAGATATCAGAAATATTTCTAAACGAAGATTTGATAAATGTATTATTTAAAAATGGTATTACTGTTGAAACAGATTATCTTATAATTGCTATTGGAAGAAAACCCAATAATGAATTAATTGATAGTATAATTGATAAGAAAAATCTATTTATAATTGGAGATGCCAATAATAATTGCAGGCAGCTTGTTTGTGCGGCTTCTGAGGGTATAAAAACAGTAATGAAAATTTCACAAAGGGAAAATGATGGATGTTAAATTATTGAGCAGTAATAAAATTGCTTCTGTATTTGGAATGTATAATGATAAAGGCAGTTTTGAGGCAGTTATTTCAAGACCAAAGGAAAACAAGATTGTTTTTGTTGTTTCTACTCTTTACGGCTGTCCTGTAAAATGCCTTATATGTGATGCATCTCTACAGTATAATGGAAAAATCTCACTTAATGATATGATATTTCAATTGGATTATCTGATTAATGAAATATCTGCTGAGAAATTGAAATTAGTTAAAAAATTTAAAATACAATTTTCCAGAATGGGAGAGCCAGCTTATAATAGTAATGTGAATAGAGCAATTGAATATATATTAAAAAACTATAGTGAGTTAAATCCTGTTTTATCTATATCCTCAATTGCACCATTTGGTACAGATACATTTTTTGAGAGATTGAATAAGATTACAAAAATATATGGCAGAAAAAATGAATTTCAAATACAATTTTCCATTCATTCAACCGATAGAGAACAGAGAGATTATCTTATTCCAATAAGAAAGATGGAATTTAAAAAGGTATCTCACATTGGAATGGAAATTAACAAAAATATTAATAAGAAAATCACATTAAATTTTGCATTATTTGATGGTGTCATCATTAATACCGATATACTACTTGATTATTTTTCACCCGATGTTTTTATTTTGAAATTCACACCAGTTAATCCCACTTCAAATGCATTAAAGAGTGAAATATCAATTACAGAGAATAGTAATGCATGGCAGAAATACAAAGAAATATTAAATAAATGTAATAAAGTGGGTTATGAGATTATTGAATCAGTAGGTGATTTTAGAGAAAATGAGGTGAAATCCAATTGTGGGCAGTATGTGAATGGGTAAATGCGTTATGTATTATCTTTTCTGCTCCCTCACACAGACAATAAGATTGATGGGCGGTTCGCGAACCGCCCCTACAAAACATAAATTTCTATCTTCTTATCGATTGTCTTTCTCCGCTTCTGTTCCGGATATTCCTCTTTGGAAAGATGAGGTACATTCCGAGTAATCCGAGGAATGTATTACGCAGAGTAATCCGAGGAATGTATTACGCAGAG
>CBDUZN010000027.1:0-14183 GCA_965371715.1 uncultured bacterium
AGAGAAGGCGGCAGAACAGTTGGTGCCGGCGTTGTAACAGAAATACTTGAATAAATATCGGAGGATATAAAGTGGCTTTGAAAAAAATTGATATGAAAATCAAACTGAAATCCTATGACTATGAATTGCTTGATAGATCTGCAAAGGAAATTGTAAAAGCAGCAAGAAGAGCCGGCTCTGATGTCAGCGGACCTATACCATTACCGACAAAGCAAACCATATATACAGTAAATAGGGCATCAAACATAGATAAGAAATCAAGAGAACAGTTTGATATCAAAATACATAAAAGACTTGTTCTTGTATCAAAATCAACTGCACAAACAATGGATAGCTTAACTAAATTAGACTTGCCTGCTGGCGTTGATGTAGAAATCATTACAAATTAAAAGTAACAGGAGAATAGTGAAATGAAAGGACTAATTGGAAGAAAGGTAGGAATGAATCAGATGTTTGATGAGAAAGGGAATGTAACACCTGTTACTCTTATTAGTCTGGGACCATGTGTAGTAATGGACATAAAAACAATAGAAAAATCTAATTACTCTGCTTTGAAATTATGTTATGAAGAACAGAAAGAAAAGAGAATAAAGAAACCTTTATTAGGTCAGTTTAAAAAGGCAAAAATATCTCCCGCAAAAACAATTAAAGAAATAAGATTCAATAATGATAAAGAGATTGAACAATATAGTATTGGTGATAAAATAGATCTTTCTATTTTTGAGGAAAACAAACCGGTTAAGGTAACAGGAATCACCAAGGGAAAAGGTTTTGCAGGAGTAATGAAAAGATGGCATTTTAAGGGAGCTCCAGCATCTCATGGAGCACATGAAAATCACAGAGGAGCTGGTTCTGTAGGTGCAGGAACAGATCCTGGAAGAGTTGTACCCGGAAAAAAGATGCCCGGACATATGGGAAATGCAAAAATGACTGTAAAGAATCTACAGCTTATGAAAATTGATACTGAAAATAGTATTATTGCAGTTAAAGGCGCAATCCCTGGTTGCACGAAATCACTGGTAATTGTCAGGCAGGACTAAGGAGGAAGTTTAATGGAAGCAAAGGTTTTTTCAGTAAAAGACAGTAGTGTTGTCAAAACAAAAAGACTTCAGAAGAATGTTTTTGGTGTGGAAGTTAATGAAAATGTAATATATGATGCAGTTAAGGAATACCTGAATAATCAAAGACAGGGAACACATTCAACAAAAACAAGAGTAGAAGTTTCCGGTGGAGGAAGAAAACCATGGAGACAAAAAGGTCTTGGAAGGGCAAGAGCAGGAACAATCCGTTCCCCATTATGGGTAGGCGGTGGAGTCACATTTGGTCCTAAGCCAAGAGACTATTTTTATAAGATAAACAAGAAAGCAAGAAGAAATGCTATTAGATCTGCTTTAACATTAAAAGCTAAAGATAAAGCCATTTTTATTATAACAGATTCTATAATAGAAGAACCCAAAACAAAAATAATAGCTGAATTAACTAAAAAAATGGAATTAAAGAAAACAGATAAGAAATTATTTGTTTTTGACAAATATGATGTTAATGCATATAAGTCAATAAGAAATATTGAAGGTGCCCTTCCTATAATGGCACATGAATTGAATACATTTATTATAATGAATACTAATTATATGATTATAACGGAAGAGGCATTGAAAAAAATAAACGAGGTATTTGGAAAATGAAAGATTACAGAAAAATTATTATTGGTCCGATAATTACAGAAAAATCAAATTTTCAGAAAGAAATGTCAAAAACATATGTTTTTGAGGTAAGTACTGAGGCTAACAAGCTTGAAATTAAAAGTGCTGTTGAAAAGCTTTTCAGTGTTAATGTAATTGATGTCAGGACTATTTCCGTAAAAGGTAAAGTTAAGAGAACTAAATGGATTAAAGGTAGAAGAAAAGATACCAAAAAGGCATATGTGAAGATAAAAGAAGATCAAAGAATCGAAATTTTTGAAGGCGCATAAAAGAGGTAATTATGTCTATTAAAATACACAAACCAGTAACACCAGGACAAAGATTCAGAAAATCTATCATCTTTGAACAGGTAACTACAAAAACACCTGAAAAATCATTAACTGTTGCATTGAGAAAATCCGGTGGAAGGAATAATCAAGGCAGATATACAGCAAAAAGAAAGGGCGGAGGAGCTAAGAGAAGATACAGAATTGTTGATTTTAAGAGGAATAAATTTGATGTTCCTGCCAAAATAAAAACAATTGAATATGATCCTAACAGAAGTTCTTTAATAGCACTTGTAGCTTATGTTGATGGTGAAAAACGATATATACTTGCACCTGAGAAAATAAATGTTGGTGATGAGATCACTTCCGGCGAAAATGCACCTGCTAAACTTGGAAATGCATTGCCGCTTAAAAATATTCCCCTTGGAATTCCTATTCATAATATTGAATTGAAAAAAGGTAAGGGTGGACAGATTGTCAGATCTGCAGGTTTGAGTGCATCAATTGTAGCAAAGGAAGGCAAGTATGGTCATATTAAAATGCCTTCAGGTGAAATCAGACTTATTCATTTAGATAATTATGCAACAATAGGTCAATTAAGCAATTTTGAGCATAGTTCTGTTGTAATTGGAAAAGCAGGAAGAAAAAGAAATAAAGGAATCAAACCAAGAGTTAGAGCAGTTGCAAAAAATCCGGTTGATCATCCAATGGGTGGAGGAGAAGGTCGTTCATCTGGAGGAAGACATCCCTGTAATAAAAACGGATTACCAGCAAAGGGTTATAAAACCAGAAAGAAGAAGAAGTATTCTGATAAGTATATTGTCTCAAGAAGGAAAAAGTAGGAGGAATCTTGACACGATCATTAAAGAAAGGACCATTTATTGATGAAAGATTGGAGAAAAGAATTTCTCTATTGAATAAATCCGGAGAGAAAAAAGTTGTTAAAACATATTCACGCGCATCTATGATTTCACCGGACTTTGTCGGGCATACAATTGCCGTATATAATGGCAAAAAATTTATCCCGGTTTATATTACTGAAAATATGGTAGGTCATCGTCTTGGAGAATTTTCATTAACAAGAATTTTCAGAATGCATGCAGGAGACAGAAAAGAAGGCAAAGCAAAATCTTAAAGGAGAACTAATGGAAGCAGTAGCTCACGCGAAATATAAAAGAATCTCACCTAAAAAAGCAAGGATTGTTGCTTTATTGGTTAAGGGTATGAATGTTCCTGAAGCATTATATGTATTGCAATTTACTCCAAAAAAATCAGCAAGAATTCTTTATAAACTTGTTCATTCTGCAGCTGCAAATGCTTTAAATAAATACGGGGAACAGGAAGTGCAGGAAGAGGATCTGTTTATTAAGGAAATTAGGGTTAATGAAGGACCTATGATGAAAAGGAACCAACCCAGAGCAAGAGGAAGATCATTCCTTATAAGAAAAAGAATGAGTCATATCACTATTGTTGTTGAAACTAAAAAATAACGGAGGTTACACTTGGGACAGAAGACGCATCCATTTGGATTTAGATTAGGAATCACAAAGAACTGGGTGTCAAGATGGTTTAATATGAAGGATTATCCGGTATGGTTGAAAGAAGATAAACTAATAAGAGAGTATGTTAGAAAAAGAATTGAAAGAAAAGGACAACCATCAGGTATTTCTAAAATTATAATAGAAAGAAAGCCAAAGAAAATTAAAATCATCATTCATTCATCACGCCCAGGAGTAATTATTGGAGAAAAGGGATCAAAGGTTGATGCATTGAAAGAAGAGATAAAATATATTACGAAAAAAGATGATATAAATATTAATATTGTTGAGGAAAAAAATCCTGCAACAAATGCTCAGTTAGTTGCTGAAAGTATAGCAAGGCAGATAGAAAAGAGAATTTCATATAAAAGAGCAATGAAAAGATCTATTCAGAATGCAATGAAACTTGGAGCGCGTGGAATTAAAATCGGATGCGGCGGAAGACTAAATGGTGCAGAAATAGCCAGAAGTGAATGGTACAAAGAAGGAAGAATCCCACTTCAAACATTAAAAGCTGATATTGAATACGGTTATGATGTTGCAAGAACAGCAGCAGGTGCTATTGGTGTAAAAGTTTGGGTATACAAAGGTGACATGAAACAGAAAGGGATTCAAAGAGAAGATGCACCCGAAGAAACAGGAAAGAGAAAAGGTCATAAGAAATAAGGAGAACCATAATGTTAATGCCTAAAAGAGTAAAACACAGGAAACAACAAAGAGGAAGAAGAAAGGGCAATGCAAAAGGTGGATTTAATATTGATTTTGGAGATTTTGGTATGCAGGCAATTGAAACTTCATGGATATCATCAAGACAAATAGAATCAGCTCGTGTGGCAATTCAAAGGGTTCTTCATAGAGATGGGAAACTTTGGATAAGAGTATTTCCAAGTAAACCAATAACAAAGAAACCTGCAGAAACACGAATGGGTAAAGGAAAAGGATCTCCGGAATATTGGGTTGCTGTTGTAAAACCCGGAAGAATTATGTTTGAAGTTAGTGGTGTTAATGAAGAACTTGCACAGAAAGCATTTAAATTGGCATCTTATAAATTACCCATTAAAACAAGATTTATAAAAAGATAAGGAGTTAATTGAAAATGAAGGCAAAGGATTTAAGAGAACTTAATGATAATGAAATAGAAAGCAGATTACATCAGGATGAAGAGGAATTGTTTAATTTGAGAATGAAGGTAAAAACAACAGAAATAACTAACAACAGACAATTCAGAATTCTTAAAAGAAATATAGCTCGAATTAAAACCTTACAAAATGAAAGAAAAGGAAATCAGGAGTAAAAATGGAGAAAAAGCAAAAATTTTTGCAGGGTGTAGTGGTATCAAACAAAATGGAGAAATCCATAGTAGTAAGAATTAGTGTTAAGGTTAAACACCCACTATATAACAAATTTGTTACAAGACGACATAAACTTGTTGCTCATGATGAAAAAAATGAAGCAAATACAGGTGATATTGTGAGAATCATGGAAACAAGACCATTATCAAAAAGTAAAAGATTTGTAATGAAAGAAATTATGAAAAAGGCAAAAATTGTATAAATTACAAGTGAGGACAAGATGATACAGGAATACAGTAAAATTAAAATTGCCGACAATACAGGAGTCAAAACAATAAAGTGTATAAAAGTACTTGGCGGTTCCAGACGAAAGTATGCATATATTGGTGATATTATTGTTGCTGCCGTGCAGGATACAATTCCTAATTGTGAAACAAAAAAGGGTACCATTGTTAAAGCAGTTATTGTAAGGGCACGAAAAGAACACAGGAGAGCTGATGGCACATACATAAGATTTGATGAAAATGCCTGTGTTATTATTGATGAACAGAAAGAACCGAAAGGAACAAGAATCTTCGGTCCTGTTGCAAGAGAATTAAGAGAGAAAAAATTTATGAGAATAGTATCATTAGCGTCGGAGGTTGTTTAATGAATAAAGCAAATATTAGAAAAGATGATATAGTTCTTGTCATTTCAGGAAGTGATAAAGGAAAGAAAGGAAAGGTTTTGCGTATTATCAGTAAAACTAATAAGGCAATTATTGAAGGTGTTAAGATGGTTAAAAAGCATAAAAAATCAAGAAAACAAAGTGAACAATCAGGTATTATGTCAATGGAATCACCAATAAACATTTCCAATCTTATGCTTGTTTGTCCAAAATGTAATGAAGCATCCCGGGTTTCACATACACAATATGAAGGCAGAGGCATTCGTGTATGTAAGAAATGCGGCGAAATGATTGTGAGGTAGAAGTATGTCATTTTTAAAAGATTATTATAATAAAGAATTAAGAAATCAACTTAAGAAAAACCTTAAACTGAAAAACATCAATGAAGTTCCAAGAATGAAAAAAATTGTTATAAGCATGGGAATCGGAAAAGCAGTACAAGACAAGAATATGATGGAAGAAGCAATAAAGGATTTATCAACAATTGCCGGTCAACGCCCAATTGTTATTAAAGCAAAAAAATCAGTATCAAACTTCAAATTAAGACAAGGTGCAAAAATCGGATTGAAAGTTACTCTAAGAGGACTTAGAATGTTTGAATTTATTGAGAGATTTTTTAATGCATCAGTACCAAGAATCAGAGATTTCAGAGGATATGACTCTAAATCATTTGATGGATATGGTAATTATAATTTAGGAATAATTGAGCATTCTATATTTCCGGAAATTAATGTAGAAAAAATTAAATATAACTTTGGTATGAATATAACATTTGTAACAGAATCAAAAAATGATAAACATGCCTTTGAGTTGCTGAAGAATCTTGGATTGCCTTTTAAAAAATAATGGAGGATGAATGGCAAAGAAAAGTTTGATAGTAAAAAACAAAAGAAAACAAAAATATCAAGTAAGAGAATATAATAGATGCCAAATGTGCGGAAGGCCAAGAGCTTATTATAGAGATTTTGGACTTTGCAGAATATGTTTCAGAGAAATGGCACATCAAGGTCTTTTACCCGGTGTAAAAAAGGTTAGTTGGTAAGGAGGACATGTTATGACAATGATGGATCCGATTGCTGATATGCTTACAAGAATTAGAAATGCCCAAATGGCAAGACATGAAAGAGTCGAAATTCCAAGTTCAAGCATTAAGCAGAACATTTTAAATATTATGATTAAAGAGGGCTATGTATTTTCATCAGAAGAAAAACAGAATGGTACGAAAAATGTATTTGATATTTTGCTGAAATATGACAAATTTGGAGATCCGGTGATTCACAAGATTATTAGAAAATCAAAGCCGGGACTGCGAAAATATATTAAATATAATGAAATTAAACCTGTAATGGGTGGCAATGGTGTAGCTGTTCTTTCAACAAGTAAAGGGATCATGACGGACAGAGAAGCACGAAATCAGAAAATCGGCGGCGAATTAATCTGCGAGATATGGTAAGCAGGAGGAAACATGTCAAGACTTGGAAAAAAACCTGTAATTATACCTGACAATGTAACTGTCAAAATTGAAGATGCTATGATATATGTAAATGGCCCTAAAGGGAACTTGTCTAAAAGTATAGTTGGAAAAATATCCGTTAAAGAGGAAGACAAGAAAATCGTAGTAACAAGAAATGATGATACTAAAACCTCTAATATGAATCAGGGGCTCATGAGATCATTAATCAACAATATGGTGATGGGTGTTACGGAAGGATATTTGAAGGAACTTTATTTGGAAGCAAGAGAATATAAAGTAGCAATGGAAGGAACCGGAATAAAATTGAATATTGGATATTCACATCCTGTAGAAATGAAAGCACCTGATGGAATACAGTTTTCAGTTCCAAGTGATAAAAGAGTTATTGTACAGGGTATAAATAAGGAACTTGTAGGACAAATTGCGGCAAATATTAGAAAACTAAGAAAATGGGAGCCCTATACAAATAAGGGTATAAAATACAAAGATGAAAATGTTAGAAAGAAAGAAAGAAAGACCGGAGTATAATTATGAATAAATCAAAGGTGAAAAACAAAAATAGACAGAAGAGACATAAGAGAATCAGAGGAAAAATAAATGGTACACCTGAAAAACCTCGTTTAGTTGTTTTCAGAAGTTTGAAACACATTTATGCTCAGATTATTGATGATATAAATGGAAAAACACTTGTAAACGCTTCTTCTCTTGATAGTTCACTTAGTGAGGTTAAAGGCAATAAGAAAGATATTTCAGAAAAAGTCGGCGAAATGATTGCAAGTAGAGCAATAGAAAAGAAAATTAAGAAAGTTGTATTTGACAGGAATGGTTATAAGTATCATGGAAGAATTAAAATCATAGCCGAATCAGCCAGAAAAACCGGACTTGAGTTTTAAATTGGAGGACTTGTGAGAAAAATTAAAGGCATGAAAATTGATTTATCAAAACTTGATTTAACGGAAAGCGTTATTGATATAATGAGAGTTTCTAAAGTAGTGAAAGGTGGAAGACGATTCAAACTGAAAGCTATTGTTGCTATAGGAAACAAAAATGGATATGTTGGAGTAGGAATGGGTAAGGCAACTGAAACAGTAGATGCAATAAAAAAGGCAACTGAATCTGCAAGAAGAAATATAAGGAAAGTATATGTAAATAACAAAGGAACTATTCCGTACGAGATGCTTGGGAAATGCGGAGCCTCAAAGGTTCTTCTTAAACCAGCATCAGAAGGAACCGGTGTTATTGCTACAAATACAGTAAGAGTTATTCTTGAACTTGCCGGCATTAGAAATATTCTTACAAAATCACTTGGTAGCAATACATCTACAAATTTGTCTAAAGCAACATTTAATGGTCTTTGCAGTATATATTCTCCTGAGGCTATTTATCAAATGAAGAAAGGAAAATCAAATGATGGAGCGGAGGATATAAATGAAGAAAATTAAAATTACACAAATAAAGAGTAAAATAGGTCATAAAAAATATCAGAAAGCTACATTAGAGGCATTAGGAATAAGAAAAATTAATCATTCTGTTATTAAAAATGATTGTCCTCAAATAAGAGGAATGATTAAAACCGTAAATCATCTGGTTAAAACAGAAGAAATTAGCGAATAATGGAGTTTATATGAAATTAAATGAAATGAAACCTCCAAAGGGTTCAACGCATTGCAAAAAAAGAGTAGGAAGAGGTCCAGGATCTGGTCATGGAAAAAATTCCGGGAGAGGAGAAAATGGACAGAAATCCAGAAGTGGATTTACTCACAAATATGGTTTTGAGGGTGGACAAATGCCACTAATAAGGCGCGTACCTAAAAGAGGATTTAATAATGTCAATAGAATTGAATATCAAATTGTGAATGTTAATAAACTAAATATATATGAAGATGGAGCATTGATTACAAAGGAAACATTAAAAGAAAAGAATCTTATTTCCAAAACATCACAACCGATTAAGATTCTTGGACAAGGCGATCTTGAAAGAAAACTAACTGTTAAAGTTGATAAAGTTTCAGCAACCGCAAAAGCTAAAATAGAAGCAAATAGCGGATTGGTGGAGGTGTTAGTTGGATAGAATAATAAGAACAATTCAGAATATTTTTAAAATACCTGATTTACGAAAAAAATTATTATTTACATTATTCATATTCTTTATTTACCGTCTTGGCGGACATGTTCCACTTCCTGGAATTGATATTGCTGCATTAACATCATGGTTTGCAGGACAGGCAAAAGGTATTTTGGGTCTTTATGATATTTTTGCCGGAGGTAATGTAAGTAGAGCAACAATCTTTGCTTTGGGAATCATGCCATATATTTCTGCATCAATTATTATGCAGCTTCTTTCAGCTGTACTACCACTCTTGCAGAAACTTCAACATGAAGGAGAAGAAGGAAGAAAGAAAATAACCCAATATACAAGATATATGACTATTTTGCTTGCTATAGTACAGGGATATGCTATATCAATATTACTTGAAGGACTTGCACCGGGTGGAGTTCATGTTGTTGTTAGTCCGGGTTTACCATTTAGATTAATAACAGTATTAACATTGACTGCTGGTACTGTTTTTGTTATGTGGCTTGGAGAAAAGATAACAGAACATGGTATTGGAAATGGTATTTCTATGATAATTCTTGTTGGAATTATTGCTAGAACTCCCAATGATGTAATAAATATTACAAGACAATTGTTTGCAGGTACAATAGGTATTACTGCAGTTGCATTTGTTGTTATAATTTTTATACTTATTACTGCTGCTGTTGTTCTTGTTACACAAGCACAAAGAAGAATTCCTGTACAATACGCAAAGGTAGTAAGAGGTAGAAAGATATATGGGGGACAAAGCACATACATTCCTTTAAATGTTAATGCTGCCGGTGTTATCCCAATTATTTTCGCACAATCAATAATTATGCTGCCAACAACACTTGCCGGATTTATCAGAGGAAATGCATTTAGTGATTGGTTTGTTGGTTTTATGAGTATTGGCGGAGCTCCCTACTCAATTCTATATGGATTATTAGTAGTGTTCTTTGCATTTTTCTATACAGCAATTGTAATAAATCCACAGGATATTGCTGATAATATGAGAAAATACGGAGGATTTATTCCCGGTAAGAGACCTGGAAGACAAACAAAAGAATATATTGATAAAGTAATATCAAGAATCACACTTCCCGGTGCAATATTCTATGCACTAATTGCGATTTCACCAGTTTATATTATTAATTTTTCAAGAGTTCCCGTATGGTTTGGTGGAACATCCGTTCTTATTACTGTTGGTGTAATCCTTGAAACAGTTTCACAGATTGAATCACATCTTACAATGAGAAACTATGAGGGTTTTCTGAAAAAAGGAAAAATTAAAGGTAGAAGATAGTAGTGAAAAAAGTAATATTTATTGGTCCTCCTGGTTCTGGAAAAGGAACTCAAGCATCTTTACTTAAAGAAAAGCTGGATTATATTCTTCTTTCAACAGGTGATTTATTAAGAGAAGAAATGAAGAATAATACTGATTTGGGAAAAGAAATTAAAAATTATATTAATAACGGACTTCTTGTTCCTGATGAAATAATTACTGATTTTATTATTGATTATATTGAAAAAAATGAATTGCATAAAAGGAAAGTTGTATTTGATGGATTTCCAAGAAGAATTTCACAGGCAAAAGCATTGGAAAAGCAATTAATGAAATATAATAAGGATATTGATTGTGTTATTATGATTGATTTATCTGAAGACAATATAATAAAAAGGATTTCAGGGAGAAAAAGTTGTCCATCATGTAAAGCCATTTATCCTGCTAATAAAAATAATGATATTTGTGATAAATGTAAAACAACATTGATAAAAAGAGTAGATGATAATGTGGATACAATTAGAAAGAGAATGAAAATATATAGTGAAGAAACATTCCCTCTAATTGAATATTTTACAAATAAAGATAAAATATTTGAAATTGATGGAAGAGAAAACATTGAAACCATACATTCAAGAATCATGAGAATAGTGTCTAATAATGGGTAAAAAAGGTATTCTTGTTGAAGGAACAGTGATTAAATCATTGCCAAATGCTAATTTTAAGGTTGAGCTTGATAATGGTCACATTGTTCTTGGTCATATATCAGGAAAAATGCGGTTACATTATATTAGAATAATGCCAGGAGACAGAGTAACCGTAGAATTGTCTCCTTATGATCTTTCAAAAGGAAGAATAATTTACAGGTTTAATTAATGGAGGAAAAAAATGAAAGTTAGATCATCAGTCAAAAAAATCTGCAACAAATGTAAGATTATTAAAAGAAGAGGAATAGTCAGGGTTATTTGTGAAAACCCTAAACATAAACAAAGACAAGGCTAAAGGAGGTCATTTTGGCTCGTATAGCAGGTATTGATTTACCAAGAAAAAAGAGAATTGAAATTGCATTAACATATATTTATGGAATAGGATTAACAAGTGCAAAGAAGATTTTATCAATTGCCGGGGTAAATCCGGATATTAAAGTGAATGATCTCACTGATGAAGATACTGATAAATTGAGAAAGGTGATTGAGGCTGACTATAAAACCGAAGGTACGCTCAAATTATTAGTGAAAGAAGATATAAAGAGACTTAAGGAGATTAATTGTTACCGTGGAATCAGACATAAAAAGGGCCTTCCTGTCAGAGGACAGAGAACTAGAACAAATGCAAGAACAAGAAAAGGTCCATCAAAGGGTTCAGTTGCTCTTAAGAAAAAAGCGGAAAAATAATTAATTAAAGGAGGAATTTAATGGTAGCAGTTAAGAAAACAAATAAGAGAAAAATAAGAAAGAAAAATAAAATAACAGTTGTGTCTGGTATTGCTCATATTCATTCAACATTCAATAATACAATTGTAACAATTACCGATAAAGAAGGCAATGTAGTAACATGGTCAAGTTCGGGTAATGTTGGATATAAAGGATCAAAGAAATCAACTCCATTTGCAGCGAAAATTGCTGCTGAAAAAGCAGGAAAAAATGCATTAAATATGGGTATGAAAAACCTTGAAGTATGGGTTAAAGGACCAGGAGGAGGCAGAGAAACTGCTATCAGAGCGTTGAGTAGTCTTGGAATAAGAGTTACATCAATGAAAGATATTACTCCTATACCACATAATGGATGTAGACCACCTAAAAAGAGAAGAATCTAAGGAGGAATTATAATGGCAAGACATACAGGATCTAAATGCAAATTATGCCGCAGAGAAGGTGTGAAGTTATTTTTAAAGGGTGATAGATGCTTAACAGATAAATGTGCAATTGAAAAAGGCAGAAAAAACCCTGGTGAAACACCTAAGAAATTTAGAAGAAAAATGTCCGGATATGCTATACAGCTAAGAGAAAAGCAGAAAACAAAGAGAATATATGGCATTTATGAATCACAGTTTAGAAAATATTATGAAAGATCATGTAGGCAAAAAGGAGTTACAGGCGAAGCATTATTGCAATATCTTGAAAGACGCTTAGATAATGTTTTGTTTAGGATGAATTTTGCTCCATCAAGAAGTGCATCAAGGCAAATAGTGAATCATGGTCATGTAACTGTGAATGGCAGGAAAGTTGACATTGCTTCATTTCTTGTAAAAGAGAATGATGAAATTGAAATAAAGGAAAAATCCAAAAAAATGAATATCATTAATCAATCACTTCAAAGAGGCAAAGGTAAAACTCCGGAATGGCTTGAAATAGATATGCCTAAAATGAAAGCAAAAGTAAAGCAATTGCCGGCAAGAGAAGATATTGATTATGATATTAATGAGCAATTAATTGTTGAATTATATTCAAAATAAATTTTAACTAAAGGAAGAGGTTATAAATGAAACTAAAACCTTTCCAAATGCCTAAAAGTATAAAAATTGAAGAAAGTAATGAGGAAACATATGCTAAATTTATTATTAGTCCTTTTGAAAGGGGATTTGGAACTACACTTAGTAATGTTTTCAGAAGAATTTTGCTTTCATCTATTCATGGTATAGGTGTCACAAAAGTAAGATTTGACAAGGCATATCATGAATTCTCTACGCTTGAAGGAGTAAGAGAAAATGTAACAGATATCATACTTAATATTAAGAAACTTAGATTTGCTATGGATGAAGAAATTGATGAAAAAATTATTAATATTACAGTAAAAGGACCTCAGGAAGTAACTGCAGCAGAGATAGAACTTCCAACAGGTGTATCAATTGTTAATAAAGATCAATATCTATTCACAATAACAAAAAATACGAAAATTAAAATTGAAATGCATCTTGAATGGGGAAGAGGCTATATGCCATCACAATATGTAGAAAAAGATAAAACAATTGGAACAATTGAAATAGATACTTTCTTTTCTCCAATAAAAAGAGTTGTAACAAGAGTTGAAGATACTCGTGTTGGACAAAGAACAGATTTTGACAAATTAATTTTGGAGATTTATACAGATGGAACAATAACACCGGAAAATGCATTAAAACAGGCTGCGGTTATTCTTACAGGACATATTGAAATTTTCGATGTAGAAAATGAGTATTTACCAATAATTACCGAAGAAGCAGAAGATGAAAATATCATGAAAATGAGAGTATTACTGAATAAAAAAGTTACAGATCTTGAACTCTCAATACGAGCAAAAAATTGTCTTGAAAACAATAATATTATTGTTTTAGCAGATTTGGTTGTTAAAACAAAGGATGAAATGTTGCAATACAAAAATTTTGGAAAACAATCACTTTCTGATTTAGAAAAAAAACTTAATGAATTGGGATTATCCTTTGGAATGGATTTGAAACCATTTGTTAGAAACGAAAATATTTAAAAGGGAGTTTATAATGCGTCACAGGAATAATAAAGCAAAACTCAACAGAACCCCTGCACATAAAAAAGCTATGTTAAACAATTTGGTTGCCTCATTATTTGAAAAAAATGTAGTTGTAACAACAACTGCAAAAGCAAAAGAGGCAAGAAAATTAGCAGATAGATATATTACAATAGCAAAAAGTTCTGATGATTTTAATGCAAGAAGAAAAGTTGCAAAAGATTTTCATGCTACAATGACACTTAAAAAATTATTTGATGAAATAGCACCACTATACAAGAATAGAAAGGGTGGTTATACAAGAATAGTTAAGGTAGGGGTCAGAAGAGGAGACGGTGGCAGCATATCTATAATTGAACTAGTTGAAAAACCTGCAGTAAAAAAAGAAAAAAAATAATGATTAAAGAAATAAAAAGCCCAGT
>CBDUZN010000028.1:0-14092 GCA_965371715.1 uncultured bacterium
AACGCTTTATTGAGGACATGGTAGTATCAATATCAACTATAGTACTTTTCCTAAGACCGGTATTTTTTACTTTGGAAAACCCTATAATATTTAATTTCTTGTTTTCTTCTTCTTTTGCAATCAATGTTTTGATACTGCTTGTTCCTACATCAACTACTGCAATAGTCATACATACTTCCTTGTTATTTTTTAACTAGTACTAAATTATTAAATCTTAAATCAATTTTCATATATTCTTTAGGTATTCTATCAATATCAGATAATTTATTTCCAGGTCTAATAATAATTCTTCTATTATCCTTTGTATATATTGTGTAAAGATTCTTGCTGAAACGAATATTTTTTATATTCTCTTTATGCATGATAAGTGAATTAAACAAAGTAGCAAATCCCGGTATGTCAAAACCGGTTTGTATATTACTTATATCAGAATTCATTGTTATAACATTTGCATTTAGATTAACTTTCTTAACTGAAAAATCCTGATAGACCGTAAATTTGTTATTAATGCTTATTACAGGAATTTTCTTATAGATAATAATTTTAATTTCAGATGGATATTGTTTTATTAATGCTTTAAGTCCATAATTGGCATAAGATGTATGTACAATAGAATCAATAAATGATTCACTAATGCTAAAAATATTTTCTCCTTTTAGAAATGAAAAATCATTGGATGGAACAATATTCTTATCATTATATACAATTGTTTTCACATTTTTAATTATAAATATATCTGATTTATTTTTTATTGTAATCAATGTAATGTATAGAGCAGTGAATAGAATTAATGATAAAATAACTCTAATCATGATTTTGTTTATATACTTTCTAATGCGTTTCTTTGATTTTTTATCCTTTCTTATTCTTCTATGTAGTATTTCCGTATGCTGAATTTTAGAATATTTCAATTTCATACTCCAGGTTTATTTTGAGATTTTTCTTTACAGTTTTTATTATATTCTCAGATAAAGTCAGAAAATCATCGGCATTGCCATCATCATTGTTGATAATGAAATTGGAATGTTTTTCTGAAACACAGATGCCATTAATGCATTTTCCCCTAAATCCTGCTTTTTCAATCAATTCCCATGCTTTTTTGCCGGGAGGATTTTTAAATACACTTCCAAGTGATTTGTTATAAACAGGTTGTGAGAGTTCTCGTTGTTCAATTGCATTTCTTATATTTCTTCTTATTTTTTCATATTTATTTTTTTTCAATTTAAAAACTGCACTAATAATTGTTTCATTTATTCCAGAATATCTGTATTCAAATTTAAAATGTTTTTTCTCAAAAGAATCATTGATTGTATTAATCTTCACAAGATTATCCGATATACTTTTATCAGGTGTTCCTGCATTCATAAAAAGCATTCCTCCAATGGTGCCGGGAATAGGATAAAGTTCTTCTAATCCTCCAATATTCATTCCTGATAAAATATTAATTGCCTTTTTTATATTCATACCAGCCGGAATTTCCACAATACATTTATCAGAATCAATGATTTTCAGTTCTTCATTAATATTTAATTTTATGAATTGTGTATCATACTGTTTTTTCTTAAAGAGGATATTACTGGCATTACCCAAAATTTTATAATTATCTCCGATATTAATAAAATCATTAATATGTTCAACAATAATTAATTTCACTACTGGACCAATATGAATATATGAGAGTTCAGATAGATTAAATTTATTAATTATTCTCATTTTCTAATCCTTTTTTGAAAATATTACTGTATCTATTAATGTCACCTGCTCCAATAAATAGGAAAATAGTATTTTCTTCATTAAACTGTTTGAGAAACTGTGGCAAATCTTCTTTGTTTTTGATATAATGAATATTATCTGTTTTTAGTTTATTTATTTCGTTTTTCAATAATTCTCCATCAATACCAGGCATTGGTTTCTCTCTTGCCGGATAAATGTCAGTAATGATTGATATGTCCGATAAAATAAGTGCATGAGCAAATCGTTTAAGAAGACATTTTGTTCTGGAATATAAATGTGGTTGAAAAATAGAAATTACCTTGAATTTACCCATATTCTTTGCTGATGTGATAGCAGTAATGATCTCTTCAGGATGATGGGCATAATCATCAATTACAAGTACATTTCTATCTTTATTTGAATAAATCACATCAAATCTTCTTTCAACTCCATCAAATTCAAAAATTCCATCTTTAATAGTATCAAAATCAATACCTATTTCCATTACAGCTCCAATGGATGCAAGGGTATTAAGAATATTGTGCTTGCCGGGTATTCTAATAGTAATTTTTCCAAGTGGTATATTATTGAGTATAAAATCAAATTCCGATGACAATGGATTGAGTGTAATATTATCTGCTCTAATATTTGCATTTTTAGAGAATCCGTATGTAACAATTCGTCTATCAATGTTTTTCACTGCTCTCATAGCATAAGCATTATCCTTGCAAACAATAATGGAACCATTAAATGGAATAGAGGATGCAAATTGATTAAAATGTCCAATTATTTCTTCAATATTTCTGTAATTATCCATATGATCTTCATCAATATTTGTTATTACAATAATATTAGGATAAAGACGCAGAAATGATTTATCGGATTCATCTGCTTCTGCAACAAGAAATTTTCCTTTTCCTAATTTAGCATTATTATTATCCATTGATTTAACAATACCTCCAACAATCATTGTTGGATCAAGTTCGGCATAATGCATGATTTTTGAAATAATGGAAGTTGTTGTTGTTTTCCCATGTGTACCGGAAATTGCTATTGAGTATTTCATCCGCATTAATTCAGCAAGCATATCAGCTCGCGGAATAACAGGAATAGAGCGGCTATGAGCAGCAATAAGTTCAGGATTATCATCTTTTATTGCAGAAGAAAAAACAACAATATCTGCGGTTGAAATATTATTTTCAGAATGACCGATTCTAATTGAAATATTAATTTTTTTCAGATTATCAGTTATAGATGATTCTTTAATATCAGAACCAGTTATATGATATCCCATTCCTTTCATAATTGTTGCAATAGAGCTCATTCCTATGCCGCCAATACCTACAAAATGTACATGATTAATGTTTTTAAACATAATGAATTGTATCCTTTATGATTGAAAGAGCATTTGAATGAAAGCCCATTTTGGTTTTTATATTTATTAATTTTGAAATTTTCTGTATTAATTTTTCTTTATCAATATCTTTTTCTTCAAGAAAATCTATTTGTTCATTAATATCAATATATTTCTCAATATTTCTATTCTGATGATTATCAGTTGCAAAGGGTAATGGAATAAATAGAGCAGGTTTTCCTGTATTCACAATTTCAGCAAGTGATAATACACCAGCTCGTGATATGATGAAATCCGCAAGATAATACATTTTACCAATGTGGTTTTGATAAGGTAGGATTTTTATATGTGTTTTTTCCTTAAATTTATTTTGAATAACAGAGCCAACCATAATTATATTATACTGTTCATTGTTTTCAAAAATATTATAAATTGGACTAAACATTCCAAGTGCGCCTTGTGAACCGCCAATTATAAGTATAATAGGTTTATTATCACTGAAATATATATTTTCCGTTTTCTGCGGCATAGCATTTTCATTAATAATATGACCTACATAGATTCGTTTCCTTGAAAGAATTCCTCTATATGGCGATTTAAATCCGGTAAAAACTTTATTTGCAAATATTGATAGACAACGAATGTTTTTGCCGGTAATAGAATCCTGTTCCATTAAAAAAAGTGGTTTTTGTGTAATAATTGCTGCAATACCTGTAGAAAATGTCATATAGCTACCCATCATAATTATAGTATCAATTTTTTTCTTTATAATGAAATAAATCATTTTGAATATAGAGAAAATCATATTCATAATATCAACTATATTTCCATATCCTTTGAAATTAAGAACAAAAGAATGAATGCTAAAATTATTATAGATTGTTTTTTCAATATGCCTGTTACCTCTAACGAAATACACATTAGCTGCATTCATTGATTTACCAATAGTAATGGCAGGTATAATATGTCCACCTGTTCCACCTGCAGCAATTAGGATATTCATTTTATGCATATTTTTTCTCATTTTTAGCAACATTTATTAGAAGTCCAATAGCAATCATATTCATTAATATTGATGAACCTCCATATGAAATAAATGGAAGTCCCAATCCGGTTGTAGGCAATACTTTAAGAGATATAGCCATATGTATAAGAGCCTTGAAAAAAATCAGAAATGAAATTCCGAAAGCAAGGATTTTACTAAATGGACTATATGATCTTTTTGCAATATTTATGCCTTCATAAAATAACCAGAAGAAAAGAATTACAATAATTAATGCTCCGAAAAACCCCAACTCTTCTCCAATAATTGAAAACATAAAATCAGAATATGCTTCAGGAATAAATAATAATTTCAATTTGCCAAGCCCCAAACCTTCACCAAGAATACCCCCATTTCCCATGGCCAAGAGTGATGCCTGAGTTTGTGTTGAAATAGGTCCTTTATTGAGATATGACATAATACGCTTTATTGCATATGCATATCTTGGAAGGAAAGCAGCACTTGTAACTACTAATGCGGAAGAAGGAATAAATATATATGATTTGGGAATTTCGGAAATCATAAGCATTGTAAATGTAACTATACCAAGAAGTATTGCGGTTGATATATTTGGTTCAAAAAATATTAGAATAATAACAACAAAATTAATTACAATACATGTTATAAGTGATTTTTTGGGTAAACGCTTAATATCGGCAACAAGAGAACTAAGGAAAATTATTATGGATAGTTCCGCGAATTCAGATGGCTGGAATGTAAAGGCACCTATTTTCAACCATCTTCTTGCACCATTTATTTCAGGACCAAAAAACAATACTGCAATAAGAAGTATTATTGAAGTCAACATAAGAAACATGCTTGATTTCTTTACAAATGCAAGCGGAATGCTTTTGGCAATAAACATACAAATGATTCCAAGAGCAATATAAATTAATTGTTTCTTAAAAAAGAAGAATGGATCATTATTGAAATTTTTATTTTGATATGCAATAAATGATGAGGAACTGAAAAGCATTATTATACCAATCAAAAGTAAAATTAGAACAAGCATAAATATTTTCTGTTCTTTTTTCATTTCAGTTTTTCCACTTCATTTTTAAATTTATTACCTCTATCGGCAAAATCATTAAACATATCAAAGGAAGCAAACCCAGGGGAGAAATTGATAGGAGCGTTATTCTCAGTGATTTCCAATGCTTTAGCTAATGCACTACTTAGAGAATCAGTTATAATTGCATTTTTATATGATTTTAATTGAAGCATTTCAAAAAGAATTTTGGCTGTTTCACCAATTAAAATAGCATTGGAACTATGATTAATGATAGTATCAATAATTAAATCAATATCAAAATCCTTATTTCTTCCACCAAGAATGATTGTTTGCTTTTCTGAAAGTGCCAATATTGAATTTTTGAATGCAACAGGATTTGTACACATTGAATTATTGTATATATCATGATTTCTAACTTTTCTTAGAAACTCCATTCTATGAGGCATTGATTCAAGGTGTTTTAAAATTGATTCTATATCACGAATATTCCCATTGATTGCGTAAATTACTCCAATTGCCTGCATAAGATTGAATATATTGTATATACCAGGCAGAGAAAAATCACTTAAATCAATTTTAATTTTTTCATTAACTATTAATGATTTTCCATTATAAAATATATCAGCATGCCTATCCTGTGATGAAACGGTAATTTTTTGAGATAATGCTTGACTCTTTTTTGTTAATTCATCATCAATATTGATTATTGAAAAATCACTGCTATCCTGATTTTTAAATATATTCATTTTGCTAAATATATAATTATTAATATTCTTATGTCTATCAAAGTGATCATCAGATATATTTGTAATAATTGCAATATGTGGTCTGAATTTGCGGATATGTTCAAGTTGAAATGAAGAAAGCTCACACACAATATAATTGCAATCAGGATTTAAAAGAGCAATATCACTTAATGGCTGCCCTGGAGAAATATTTCCTCCAAGATCAACATTGACAGAAAGTTGTTTTAGTATTTGATAAATAAGATGAGCAGTTGTTGATTTGCCATTTGTTCCTGTTACTGCTATTAAAGTACCTTTTATATAATTATATGCAAATTCGATTTCAGGCATTAATGTAACGGAATTATCCAATGCATCTTTTAGAATAGGATGTTCATACGAAATGCCCGGACTAACAACTATAATATCTGAGTCAAGCAATTTTTTTGAATGTGTTGTTTCACTTAATGCATTTATTGAGTTTAATATATCCATTTCATCATTACTGAAATTTTTGTTATTACTCACAAATATTTTTGCATTATGATGAAATGCAAGTTTGGCAGCAGATATACCGCTTCTGCCAAATCCCATAATGCCAATTTTTTGATTACTTAATAACATTTTACCTCAGTTTTAATGTGCTTATGGCAAGTATGCCAAATAATATTGAAATAATCCAAAATCTTACAACAATTCTATTTTCAGGCATACCTTTTAATTCAAATGAATGGTGAAGGGGAGCCATTGGAAAAACTCGCTTGCCTGTTATCTTAAAAACGGATACCTGGATAATTACGGATAATGTTTCAATAGCAAAAACCCCGCCTGCAATGAGAAGTAGAATTTCCTGTTTCAGGAGAATAGCTGATGTACCAAGAATACCTCCTAATGTAAGGGACCCTATATCTCCCATAAATATTTCTGCAGGATGTGTATTGTACCAGAGAAAACCAAGGCAGGATGCAGCAGCAGCAGCAAGAAATACCGTTATCTCACCACTACCCGGAATAAACTTCATATTAAGATAATTACTAAAAACTGCATTTCCTGATACATATGCAATTATTAGAAACACAGTGAAAATTATTCCCAACATTCCAGAAGCCAATCCATCCAAACCATCAGAAAGATTAACAGCATTGGATGTACCTACTAAAACAAGAATAACAAATGGAATAAAGAAAAAGGAAAGATTAATCATAATATTCTTTAAAAGAATTACATTAATCATTGTTTCATAACCGAAATATACAGGGTTTTTTAATACAAATAAAGCTACTATTATGCCAATAGAAATTTGTACAAGTAATTTATAAATTGGAATAATTCCTTTTTTACTACTCTGTTTGAGAATATCATCAATAAATCCTAAAATACCAAGAATAATGGTTATTAAAGTGAGAATTCTAATAAATGAATTTGATAGATCAGCCCATAATAATATACCTATTAAAATAGAAAGTATAATTATGATTCCACCCATAGTAGGCGTATCTGCTTTTTTCTTATGTGAATCAGGTCCATCTGTTCTGATCTTTTCTCTGATATTCATTTTTTTAATCAATTTAATTATATATTTACCTATGAAAAACGAGAAAAGCAATGAAGATATTGCAGCCATTGCAGCTCTGAAGGTGATATAGGTAAATAATGATATATTTTCTGATAGAGGTAATAATAATTTATAAAGCATTAAAACCACCCTTAATAATATTAATAATTTCTTCCATTTTCATACTACGACTGCCTTTTACAAGAATTACATCATCATTTTTAAGTATCCCTGAAAGATATTCTGAAAGATCCTTTTTATCATTAAAATGGATACCATTTTTATGTTTTAATGAAAAATGTTTTGCATCATTGCCAAATGAACAAATAATATCAATTTGTTTTAAAAGAATATAATCTCCTATTTCACTATGTAGTGTTTTTGAATCTTTACCAAGTTCAAGCATATCTGCCAGTACAGCAATTTTTCTTCCTTTAAATTTATTTAGAACATCCAATGCATTTTTCATTGATGCAGGGGAAGCATTATACGAATCATCAATAATTATGAATTTGCCTGTATCTAAAATGTTAAGTCGTTTTTCAGGAACGCAATATTTGAGCAATCCCTTTTCTAAATCTAATGGTATATGAGGATTTTCGCATATAAATGCATAGATTCCTGTTATCATGTTTACTGCACCCATACCAGGCACATTAATTCTGAATTTCTTATCATGAAAATCTACTATAGAATCCCTGCTATTTAAGGTAATTGAAGATGGATAGTATTTATTACTGTTTTTAATACCATATGTAATATATGCTATTTCAGGAGGAATATTATTAAGCACTTCCTGATTATCCCCATTAATCAGTAATGGATGTTTTTTTGATGCAGATATTAGTATTTCCAATTTTGCTTTTATTAATGATTCAAATGAATCAAACATTCCTATATGTGAATTATTTATTGAAGTGATTATTACATAATCAGGTTTTATCATAATAGATTGTTTTAATAGTTCACCCTCCATGTTCATACCGGCTTCAATTACCGCATATTCGGTTTCGCTATTTATTCTGAGAAGATTAAGGGGAGTTCCTATTAGATTATTGGTGTTTCCCGCTGTTTTAATTTTATTATCAGTTATTAAACATTCAAATAGTAGATCTTTAAATGATGTTTTACCTGTTGAACCTGTAATAATAATTTTTGCTGTTTTAAATTGTCTAATATAATGCTTAGCAATATCACCAAGAGCAAGTAATGTATTGTCTACCAGTAGATAAGGAGTTTCAGTTTCTATTTGATTTTCCGATATAAAAGCAATTGCACCATTTATTTTTGCATTTTCAATAAAATCATGACCATCAAATTGTTCACCGTGAAGTGGAATAAAAAGCGTATTTTTCATTGATTGTTTTGAATTGGTACTAATAGATTCAATAGTCATATTTTCACCATGAAGTTCACCATTTGTCCATTCAGCAATTGTTTTTAAATCCATTTTTTCCATTACAAATACTTCCTTGCTTCTTCTCTATCATCAAAATGATGTGTTTTTCTTCCGATTATCTGATAATCCTCATGTCCCTTTCCAGCAATAATTATTGTATCATTTTTTTTGGCTGCTTTAACAGCTTTCTGTATTGCCTTTTTTCTGTTTATTTCAATAGTGTAATTATTCTCACTAATACCTTTAATAATATCATCAATGATTATTTTGGGATTTTCTGTTCTTGGATTATCAGATGTAATTATCACAATATCAGAATAATGACTTGCGATTTTTCCCATTATTGGTCGTTTTCCATTATCTCTGTCACCTCCGCATCCAAATACTGTTATTACTCTTCCTTTTGTTAATCTTTTAGTTGTCTTAATTACCCTTTCAAGGGCATCAGGAGTATGAGCATAATCAACAACTATTGTAAATCCCTTTTTTGCATTAAATTTCTCAAATCTTCCAGGTATAGTTATAATTGATTTATTTATAATTTCAGTAATATGATTACCGTCAATACCCATATAGTATGCATATATAAATGCTAATGCAACATTGTAGATATTATAATCACCAACAATATTTATTTTTAATTCATATTTTTTGTTTTCTTTTGTATTTTCCATATCAAAAGCACTGCCATTAAGTGATAAATTTTTGATATGTATTAACCAGTCAGCATTTTTGTTTTTGACTCCAAGGGTATATCTTCTATTTTCAGGAGATGCATTTAGAAAATCATTGTAATTTTTGTCATCTGCATTAATGATTGCATTCCCATCACTTTTAAGCATTGAGAATAATTTTAATTTGGCTTTTTTGTAATTATCCATTGTTTTATGAAAATCAATATGATCCTGTGTAAAATTTGAAAAGATTGTAGAATCAAAGTGTATTCCAAATGCTCTATTTAAAGCTAATCCATGAGAGGATACTTCCATAATAATATTTTTTATTTTATTTGCTTTCATTTCATTTAATAAGGAATATAATGTTACCGAATCAGGGGTTGTATTTACTGCTTTAATAATCCTTTTTCCGATCATATGTCTAATGGTTCCTATTAATCCTGTTTTCCCGGATTTTTCTAAAATCATTTTAAGTATGTATGAAATTGTTGTTTTACCATTTGTTCCTGTGATTCCGATAATTCTAAAATCATCTTCTCTAAAATCAAAAAATCTTTTTGCAATAATAGATATATCTTTATTCAGATCATTGCTTATAAGTGAAGAGATGTTTTTGTTAAGATTCTTATTATTAGTAAGAATACAGACTGCTCCGTTTTTAATAGCATTTTCAATAAATTCATTGCCGTCAAAATTACTTCCTTTAATAGCAATAAACATTGAACCGGGTTTAACTAAATTAGAATTGGTTGTTATATGGGATATGTTAATATCTGCACAATTCCTATTTTCAACATTAAGTCCCTTTATTAATTTATTCAGAGTTTTCAAGAATGGATCTCCTTAAATGGTTTAATCATATATCTATATTGTTTCAAGCCAATAATGTTTTCTGCAATAGAACGAAATAGCGGAGCTGCAACTTCGGAACCCCAATAAATACCTTTGGGTTCATCAATAATAACAATCATAATGATTTTCGGATCTTCTGCGGGGAAGTATCCGACAAATGAAGATGTGAATTCATGTTTTAAATAGCCACCCTGAGAAGAGCTCTTTTCTGCTGTTCCTGTTTTACCTGCAACAGTTACACCCGGAATATTTGCTTTAATTCCTGTTCCTGATTTTACTGTACTAATAAGCATTTCATTTAATCTGCTTGAAGTAGATTTTTTTAATATTCTTTTTTTAAGTGAGGGTGAATAATCTTTTCCGCCGATTTTATTAATTATCTGTGGATTAATATAGTATCCTTTATTTGCAACAATATTGTATGCTGCAATCATTTGTAATGCTGTTACACTAACACCTTGTCCAAAACATATATTTGCCTGATGTATTGGAATCCATTCCCGTTCATTAAGAAGAAGTCCTTTCTGTTCTCCCGGCAATCCGACATTGACTTTTTTATTAATCCCCATGGCATTTATCATTACATAGAGAAGTCGCTTTCCTATTTTATTTCCTATATTTACAAATCCGATATTACTGGATTCAATAAAGCTTTCCTTAAAAGTTAAGGCGCCGCTTTTATGGGAATCTTTAATGATATGACCATTTATTATTAATGAATCCTCGTTTTCTTTTTTTACATAATCATCTTCTTTTACAATATTATACTCCAATGCAGCAGCAGCAGTGATGAGTTTAAATATGGAACCCGGTTCAAAGAGTGATAAAACAGAATAATTTTTGCATATTGTTGGATCTCCTCTTCCCATTAAATTGGCATCATAAGAAGGATAGCTTGCCATTGCAAGTATTTTACCAGTTTTTACTTCCATAATAATCACATTACCATTTGTTGCATTATACCTATCAACATAGTTCTTTAAGGAAAAGAATGCAATTTGCTGTATTTCCGAATTGAGTGTTAATTGAATTGTTTGTCCCATTTGTGCAGGTTTATCTTTGTATGAAGGATGCTTATAGATCTTTCCATTTGGTTTTCTCTGATATTGTATAAAACCATCAGTACCTTTTAGATTGCTATCAAATTCAAATTCAATACCTTCAAGACCTGAACAATCAATCCCTACAAAACCTGTAATTGAAGAAAATATATCCGAATGATTATAATATCTGATTTTTTCCCGTTTAATAATTATTGATTCATCAATGATTTTTTCAATTTCATGAATTTTATTATCTGGAACATTATAATAGAGGGGAATATAATTATAAGGAGAATCAAGTTTGGTAAGAATTTCATCATAAGGCATTATTCCCGTATTTGCGATTTTCTGAGCAAGTTTGTGTTTATTCAATACCCGTTTTTTCATAATATATATATTGTTGCAAAAAATATTGATTGCAATATAATTACCTTCATTATCAATAATATTTCCTCTTTCGGCTCTATCTTTCATTATGATTCTATTTTTTTCCAAACATATTTGTTCAATTTTTGCTGCGCCGATTATTTGAACTGAGATCATTCTGCAAACTATGAGAACTGTAAAAAGAGTTACAAAAATAAATACAAGAGTTATTTTCTTATTTGTTTTCTTTGCATAACATTTAATGTTTCTAATCATCATTTCTGGATGCATAATCATCTCCATTAGCAAAGTGCATTTTTAGCGAATCATTGGCATATTCCCGCAATCTTTTTACTGATAAAAGCTTTTCCGAATTCAATTTCAATTTTATATATCTATTATATTCATCTTCGTAAATTTTTTCATAATGACTATTGATCATTGTTAGTTCCAAAACATAGAATCTCATCCAAACCATAACAAAAAGTAAAGTAGCAATTAGAAATGCAAAAAAAGCAGGTTTTTTCATTCTATTTTCTCCGCACATCTTAGTTTGGCACTTCTTGCTCTTTTATTACTTTTCACCTCGGTATATACTGGTTTAATAACTTTTTTATTGATCCTCCTGAGAATAGATGAATCCTTAAAATGATATTTGATTATTCTATCTTCAATTGAATGATATGAAATCACTGCAATTCTTCCCCTATTTATCAATATTGATTCTGATTTAATAAGAAAAGCAGTTAGATTTCCCATCTCATCATTCACAAAAATTCTTAATGCCTGAAACACTCTTCTTAATGCATATTTAACACCTCTTCCTCTGCAGCCGTCAATGATCGCATTTTTTAAATCAAAGGTTGAGTTTAAATGATTCTTATCTGCTCTTTCCTTGATTGTGCTTGCAATATTTATTGCATTATGTTCATCAGAATATTTTACTAATATTTCCGCAATTTCATTAATACTACTTTTTTTCAAAAAATTGATAAGATTATTTTCCTTATCTTTATTCATTCTCATATCAAGGGGAGCATCATATTTAAATGAGAATCCTCTTTCTCTGTTATCTATTTGATATGAGGATATACCAAGGTCAAGTAGAATTCCATCAAATTGCTGCTTAAATTCTATTTCTGCATAATTGCCATGAATAACATTGGCATTATTTATATTTTCGAATTTTTCATTTAAAAATTTTACCGCATCTGTGTCAGTGTCAACCATAATCAATCTACCTTTCTCATTTAATTGTGCAAGGATTTTTTCAGAATGCCCTCCAAATCCTGCTGTACAGTCAAGGTAAGTGCCGGCGGGTTTAATTTCCAGAATTTCAATTGTTTTAGTCAGAAGAACAGGAGTATGATGTCTCATACGAATGTTTTTCTAACCATTGCATGTTTCGCCGATTCAAGGTTTGGAATAATATTGTAAAAAAATCGATAATGAACAAGATTGAAAATAGATATAATATATGGGTTCTTACAGATGAGTTTTAATTCTTTCCCATGTATTTTTAGTGTTTTTCTTAATAGATTGATTTGTTTAACAAATCTGAAATGTATATGGTCAACATGTCTTAAATCAATAATAATGGATTTATCAAAACCAACAATATGTTTCATGCTTTTATTAAATTCGGAAGTGTCTGTGGATTTTACAATACCCTTAATTGTTATGAGAATAAAGTTTTGTTTATTACTATAAGTTAGCTTCAAATTATAATCCTATTTCTTCAAGTGTTTCTTTATGTTCCTTTTCAATTGAAAGTGTTCGTTTCCTGAATTGCTCTGGTTTCCATAATTCAATTCTATCCATTGCCCCTACAATAAGAATATCTTCTTCAATGTTTGCTTTCTGCAATAAAGTTCCTGGTATCTTCAATCTACCCTGTGAGTCAAGCTGTAGATCCTCTGCGCTTGAATAGATATAATTCTTAATAATAGTTATCTGTTTTTCATTAAGCGTTTCCATAATTTTCTTTTCAAATGCCTTGAAGGAATCATCCGGATATAGAACCAAACTATTTGCTGATGATGCAATAATAGTGAACTGATTTGTAGTAATTTGCTTTCTCAGTTTGGAAGGAATAATAATTCTTCCCTTCTTATCTATCCTGAATGCATAAGTGCCCTTAAACGAATAACTGTTTTCCATAACGCTCCACTTTGTTCCACTTTTATCCACATTTTACTCATTTTGCTCCAATTTGTCAAGGTGAAAATTAAATTTTTTTAAATTATAGTAATATTAATAAAATAAATTAAAAAGTTTTGATTTAATATTGACATAATGATTAAAACAAATATAATAATGATGCATGAAAAAATGGACAATAATACTTGAAAATG
>CBDUZN010000029.1:0-14050 GCA_965371715.1 uncultured bacterium
CCCTGTTTGCTGCATACACAGAGCAGCGAGCTCATCCGTTTACTTGTGTGACAGAACAGAAAAGAAAACAATGATAATGATAATGTTTTGCATTGCGTAACATATTCTTCGAATTACTAATGCGTTGCGCAATACATTCCTCGAATTACTCAGAATGTACTTCGAATTACAACTGACGCACATATTCTTCGAATTACTCAGAATATGCGGGGAATGTACCTACTCAATAATATCAGGTCTCAAGATCCATTCAATAAGCCAATGTCCATTATCCTTATTAAGACAAGCAACCGAGCTATTACAAATATCAACAAGCTCTGAATCATTACTTGAAACTAATTGAGAAATTAACCTGTCAACAAATGGTTTATGGGAAACAACCATTAAATCATGCTTTTCATCTTTGATTGAATCAATAAATTCTTGTACATTATCATTGGGAAATAATCCTTCAATTTTATTTATTCCATGAACGGGTTTGATGAATTGATTGAATATTTCTGCTGTTTCAAATGCCCTTTCTTTCATTGAACAAAAAATCTTTGATATCTGAATTGATATATGCAAACGAATAAAGCATGCAAGTATTTCTGTTTCTTCTCTTCCCTCAATAGAAATAGGTCTTGAAGGATTGTCTTCTTTGCTCAATGCTTTAGCATGCTGAGCAATATACAGTTTCATTTGCCCCTCCTTTTCAGTAAATGGGCAATCCCCTTTACCTTGTTAAAATAATTTTATTTGAACAGATTGATTCACCGGTATTCATATATAGGAAATATATTCCATTAGATACATTATTGTTTTCATTATCTTTGCCATCCCATTTCATTAAATAGTGACCTCTGTTCATATGACCATCATACAATCTTTTTATTAATCTTCCTGTTTTATCATAAATACTCAAACTTAAATCAATATTTTTACATAATCCAAATTTAATAATTGCCGAATTATTTGTAATAATTCTGGGATTCTGTAAATAATCCTTATCAGGGAATCTCTGCATTCTTTCCCTAACACTATTTAATGATTGCAATTCAAAAAGTAATTTATACACATTTGCATCATCTATAAGAGTGTCGGAATATTCGCCATAAATATTAATATCCTCATTTTCCGTATCTGTAATAATAATCATTCCTACACCATTTGTAATACTTATCGGATTATAAGGGCTTAATACTGTTACACTGCCATTAACAATGCTTTCCTCAATATATATACTGTCAAGAATTGTATTATAATTTGCCGTTAATGAATCATCGTCAATAATATATATATACAAAGTATCAGCACTGCCTAAAAGTATTGAATCATTTGAAGGAATTAAGTAATATGTTGTTGATATATCAATGCTTTCAAGCGGAATTGTATCTGGTTCTGAAACACTATAACCCGAAAATCCAATAATTTCAGCATCACTATTACTAAAACTGGCAGTGGCATTACCATTCACAATAGGAATTGCAGTTATATCTCCATCACATGTAAAACTATTTGTATCTCCATTATCATCCAAAATTTCAATTGTAATCATTCCATTATAGGTTATGTCATTACTCATAGACGGGGTCATTGCAAAAAATGTAAAATCAAATGTTTCATTTACAATATTCTCCTGAGATCCTGCAACAACAATCATTACTGCCTCATCGCCTGATGCAAAATATAGTGTATCTGTATCAGAAAAAGCACCATCATCAACTGTAACAGTTACTGTTTCTGCAATTGAATCAGTAATACTAAAAGTGCCAACACCATCTGCAATATATACAGAGTCATTAGGTGAATAAGCATTTCCTGAAAGGGTAATAGAGGCATAACCTGAATATGTTTGACATATTGAATCATCCTTCATTGCTGCAACAGATACCAATGCATTTTCATATAATAAAAATACCTGTTTGTCCTCAACAAATAATTCTAATCTCTCATATGGTGTATTGGTTCCATTAAGCCATATTGTATAGAGTTCTTCTCCATCAAAACCATTTGCAGAAAAATATGCTTCACTAAATGTTCCTCCCTCTCCATCAACAAATCTAATTAATGTTGTATCAGGAAATGGATGTGTGAGAAGAAAATCTCCAACTCCATTATTAATTGGTACATAATCATCATATTGATATGTTAAATAATTCAAAATTTTGAGTGAATCACTTTCGGGACCAAAATCAGCAAAACCCTTATATGATGAATCAAGATTTTCATAGGCATCGGTAATGTAAACCTTTCCTTCAATTGTATCACCTGCAATTGCTACCTGTGCAATTGCCGGGATACCCTTTACTGCTTCATTTAAATGTTTAAATTTCAATGTAATAAATGGAGTTATATTTACAAGATCAGGAATACCACTTTCTGTTGTTTTTAATACAATACATTCATTCACACTATCACAATTAACTACATATTGCGCAATGCCTGATTTCATTGTTAGGGCACCGGATGGAGTTATTGATGCTCCTTTTCCTGTCATATCATATATCTCACCTAAGATAAGAGAAGTATTATTGCTAGCCATAGGTCCATTCTCCCCCATATTAAGTGCAAGCAATGATTTATCCATACCTATTGTTTGATTATATCCAGAAAATGAAAATGTAACTAACATTGGTGATTCACTAACAGGCAAACAAACAAAATGTATTGTATCCGGAGAAACAGGAGGACTTGCTAATATAGGTTCAAAAACAATATCAAAGTCTCTTACAACATTACATGCAATTTCTACATAGTAGCCTCCATTAATGATCTCTGGATATAATTCATTATGGGAGGAGGCATTAAAACTTGCTATAGTAATCGAACTATCTGCATTATCAAGAACTGTGATTCTCAAAGTACTATCAGTCATTAATGCTGCATAGTCAAAATATATCTTTCCGGAATCATCTTCAAAACGGAAAAAGAAGCGTAAAGGAAAATCAAATGTTAATAATGTATCATTAAAACCCCTTAAACAGGTTGCGGTATCCGCTTTCTCCCTAAATTGAACACTTGTAAAAAATGATGATTTGATATTATCAGTTGAATCAGCAATCCTCAATGAGACCATTTCAGTATCGGAATTTAAAACTGCAAAAAAACATGCTCCCCCATTATATGGGAAAAATTCTCCTGTATCCGCTGCAAAGATTGAAAACGAAAATGCTGAACTATCTCTTGTTTCCTCAAAAATCTCTACTCTACCTGTTCCTGTATATAAGGTATCATCACTTCCATTTCCTTTTCTTGCATTTGAAAAAAAGACAATTGTTGAATTAATTGGATAATAATGTGAAAATGTATGAATTTGAAGATTGGTTGCAGTATCGGGTTGAAATTTAGTGTCTTTACTTTCAAAAAAACTATTCATATTAAATTCATTGACATTAAATGCAAAAATAATAACACATGTAAGTATTAGTAAAAAAAATATTCTCATTTTCATAATATACCTCCATTTGTATAATTTAACTTTACCATTTTACTTTTACATTGTCAATATTGGATATAGAGTATTATTTCCACAGTTGACATCATTCTCATCTCCTTTATAATTTAATAATGAAAAAAATTATTTTCTATTTATTACTTATAATTATTTTACTGCTAAATACATCTTCCTATAAAATCTCTAAAAAATCATTATATAATTATATTGACTCATTATCTATAAGGCAAAAAATTGGTCAATTGTTTTTTGTTTATGCACCACAAGATTTTAATTTTATAACAGAACCTGGTGGAATGATTCCATCAAAAAAGATACTTAAGCAATTATTATTAGGGGAAAATCAAAAAAAATTAAAATCATTTGAAATTCCTCCATTTCTCGGCATTGATCAGGAAGGCGGAAATGTAAATAGATTCTATTTTATTACTGATTTTCCATCAATGTATGAACTTTCACATATGAATATTAAGTTGCAGCAAACCTTTTTGGACAGCCAAATAGCACTTATGAAAAAATGTAATATTAATGTAAATTTCTCACCTGTCATTGATTATTCAATATTAAATGGCTCAAATATGAATATAATGCAAAGAAATATTTCTAGAAATCCTGACTCTATCTCAATATTTGGAAAATTTTATATTGATTATTTTAAGAAAAATAGAATTTTATGTACTATAAAACATTATCCGGGCTACGGAAATACATACTATAACTCGGATGCCGCACTTTATAAATACAAAGGTTACTTAACACATTTCTTTATTGAATATTCAATATTTTCTTCATTAATCCCACATTCCGATTTTGTAATGGTATCTAATCTTATTTATCCATTTCTTGATTCAATTCCTGCTTTATTATCAAAGACAATAATGAAAAGTATTTATATTCAAAATGACTTATCTATTATTTTAACAGATGACATTGCCTGTAGGGCACATAAAAATCCTTATAAGATTCTTCTTGGCTCAATTCAGGCAGGTGGCGATATGTTTATTTTAATGGATCATACACTATATGAACCAATGATTGATTCCACTCTGTATTGGATAAAAACCGGTGTTATTGATGAAGAAAGATTAAATAGGACTATGAAAAAAATAATCCTGAAGAAAGAATACCTCTTCAGGATCATTAGTGATTATTCTTACTAAACAGTATTTCCTCTGTCCGCACAAATACTCTCTGTGTCTGTCATTCCTGCTTTTTCCGGTCATTCCGCACTTGATGCGGAATCCAGTATTCTCTTCTCTTTTTCACAATTAAGGATTATTTAGTATTTCAATATTTTATGTATATTTCCTGTTGTATTAATAAATTTCGCAAAATAGATACCTGCAGGAATTGTGGTATATTTATTCCATATTGTTTTTCCATTCTGTACGGATAATTTGTCAATATGTTTTCCTGTAATATCATATATACTGACCTCTGCATTATCATATTTTGATTCAATATATAGTATATTATTCATTGCATATACCTTTTCTTCATTACTGCCAGCTGCAGAAATATTTATATTATAGGTTGATACAATGCTGCCATTTTCTATATATTCAATAACATATAAACCACTATTATATGCACTTGTTAATTTATAGTATGATTGATTATAGTCCGTTTTTACCGATTTTTCATTATTACCATTTCTTACAAGAGTAATTTCACCATCACTGTTTGATGTTACTGAAATAGTAAATGATACAGATGTATTTGTTTTATTATAGGATACATTAATTGCCTTTATTGATGTTGATAATGGAACAAATGTTGTATCTATATCAAATAGAGCAGTCATTGTTATTGCTAACATCTCATCAAGATATCTCTGATCATCGGGGTGTTCTATTGCAAATGCAAAGAATGCTGATTTATGATTAAGGGCATCAGAAGTTACGGATGATGGTGCAGGTGCTTTAGTCCCATCATAATTGAATGCTGCATTTGCTTTTGCTATATGGAGTTCCGATGGCAAAACAATATCAGGATCATCAACATAATTTACTATATACTTGTCCATTGCTTTATAAAATCCTGTTTGTTCAGGTAAATGAACACCCTCTTTATGTGTCCCCACATAATCAATTTTAAAATATTGTGCTAAAAATGGATGTTCAGAGCCCTGTTCGGGATTACCGATTTCATTACAAATTTGCTCTCCTGACATTAACATTGATCCTCCATAATCCATATATACAGCTAAATTATCCATATCTTCAACAGTTATATTCTGACCTATTCCACAGCCTGTTGAATACCAGACAATTGCAGAATATGGTAAATAATAATCATAGGTAGGTCCCTTATTTCCCGGTTTTACCCAAATCTTATCATAATCTATATTTAATTTATCCATTGCTTTGTGAACTCTTTCCTCACCCTCATTAGGTGTATGATTAACAAGCAACACCTTACCTATAGAAAATAATCGTAAAATATCACTTAAATGGGCATCCCTTATTAATTGATTCTCTGTTGAGTCCGCTAATTGTAATTCCTTTCTATGAGGAGCTGCATAAGCACCAAAATCCACCGATGACATATATGCCTTCCATATTGGTTCAGCTGTTTGCTTGGGTAATGGTGGAGTATAGGCAGCCGCAGTGGACAGATACATTTTGGCTTTTCTATCATCATAAACCATAATACTATGATAAAATTCACTTGATTCTGCCGGACCAAATTCATCTATACCCCAATCAGGGGCAGTACCTTCAGGATATACAAGTGAATAATTTCTAAAAAATGTGAAATTGGTATCTGTTCTTACTGTATCATAACCGGCATAACCATCACCTGCACTTAGTAATCTAATATTAAAATAATCTCTTGTAAACCAAGCATTGCCGCTTTTCTGAAAAAAATCCACAACATTATTACCTTCTATATATAAACAACCGCCATTTTCCAAATATATTTTAAGGCGTTGCATATCTGTTGTAGTAAACATCTCATCACTTGAGGGTCTTGTGCCGCATACAATAAATATTGCACTTGTTTCTTCGGGATTTAAAGGGAATTTATCCCCTATTGTTAGGTTTTTATCTTCTTCTGAAATCCCCAAGTCCCTAAATGCTTTAACAAAATTATATTCAAATCCAATAAAATACTCGGGATTATCAGGATTCCGAAGTTTCAGATTATTATCATTATCCCAAACATATATATTACAATCTGTAAAATTATAGGCGAATACCATTGTTGTTACTATGAAGAGAGTTAAGAAAATTATAAATTTTTTCATAGATACCTCCAAGTATAATATATAGATACGCAATATTTATACCAATTGAAATAATGTTAAGTTAAATCATTACACTACTTAAATTGATGTTTATAAATCGCTTTAAATAGAACTATTCTAATTATATGAACTTTTTGCACTTTTATCGACCAAATTGCAATATTTGCATTACAAATATTGGGGACGGTGCTTGAAAAAGTGGAATAATCCGCCTCAGGAGAATGGAATAGTCCGCCTCAGGAGGATGGAATAATTTAAACTTTACTCTTCAATACCTTGCTAATCATAGAGTTATCATATCCAAATAAACGTGCAATCTCCGAATGATTATATCCATATTTTATAAGCTCTTTAATAATTTGTATCTTAATATCTTTCTTATTCCTGTCCCATTTATATGTTAATATTTCTTCTATTTCATATCCAAGTTCTTCTGCTATTTTTTGTGCATCTGTATAGATATTTCGTTTAGACAATCTCTTCTCTTTGAATTTGCTTTTTTCTCTTCCAGACATTCGTTTTTCTAATGATAGATAGTCCTCTTCACTACCAATACTATCTCTATAAATAGGATATTCTATATCTTCAGAGTTCATAAATTCTATATATCTTTCCGTTTCTTTGAATATTGGTATTTTCTCTATATTAGGTATATTCTCTTCTTGTTTACCTTCATAAAATCTTGCACTTGAATACCTATATTCACCTGGCGTTTCTACAATACCTGCTTCAACTGGATTCATATGAATATATTTTACAAGAAATGTTAAATAGCTAATATCCAATACAACTTTTGATATGTATCTACCCTGAAATACATGTCCTACAAGATTATATTTCTTATTAAAGTAAAGAGCATATTTTGTGTTTAATCTTTTCATAAATATTTGGAGCGGATACTTATTCCTGTAAATGTCCATATGAACATGGTTTGTCATAAGACAATATGTATATACCTCTATATCTGTTTCACTTAAAAGTTTATTTACAATTGAAAAATATTTTGCCCTATCTTTTGGTGAAAAGAATATGGGGTTTTTCCTCTGTCCTCGGCTAATCACATGATAATGATAACCTTGTGTATCAATTCTTGATGGTCTTGCCATACTTTATTATACCATATTTTCTACAATTTTTCTACTTTTTCTACCACCGTCCCCAATATTTTTACCTCTCTATATAATCAGTGATTACAGCTGATAATAGGATCTCATTATCTTTATATAAAACGGCAATTTGTCCAGGGGAAATATCTTCAATAATTGAACTGAAATATATTGTTATTATATCATTATCAATAGTTATATTCCGAATCCCTATTTCCTTTTGTTTATATCGTGTTTTAACTGTTATTGTTCCTGATAATTCAGAGAATTGTTCAATAATTCTTGCTTTTAAACCTACAAATTTCATACCCATTTTATCGGAAAGCAGTATCTCTCTTTTTTCGGTATCAATACGCTTTACATACATCCTCTTATTAAATCCCTGCTTTAATCCCTTTCTCTTCCCAATTGTGTATTTATAATATGAATCATATACTCCTATCTTATTACCCTTACTATCAATGAAATTACCATCTGCATTATTAAATTCAATCTGCTTTTCAAGAAAATCCGGATAATTCCCCTTTACAAAGCATATTTCCTGAGATTCCCGTTCTATATATGGAAAATTCTGTGATTTTACAAAGATCCTATTCTCTTCTTTTGTACACATACAGTTTCTGCTATTTATGAAATTTTTCAAATATCTTTTATTAACTGTTGCCAAAAAATATGCCTGATCCTTTGGTGAAAAGTGTGCCTTCTTTATTTTGCATTTGTCAATGCATACATAATGTCCTGTTGAAAATCCATCATATCCCCTTTTTTCTGCAATCTCGCTGAGAAATTTGAATTTTATCATTCTATTACACATAATACATGGATTAGGGGTCATACCTTTTTTATATGTTTCAATAAAATATGAAATCACTTTTTCCCTGAATTCTGTTCTTAGATCAATAGTATCAAATTTAATACCCAATTGCTTCAATTCATTACTAAATGAAACTATTTCCTGATTATCCGTTAATTGCATATATAATGCTATTACATCAAATCCCTTGTCCTTGAAATCCAGCATTACAGCTGTACTATCTAAGCCACCGGAATAGCCAATAAGAATTTTTTTCATTGGAAATATTATAGGAGTTAATTATTTAATTTCAACAGCAATATATGTTACTTTAAGAAAGGGATCTACCAAAGGAGAAAAGATATAAATCACATCTTTGCCATTATTGTTGATAACAATCTCAGTTTCTGTGAAATTCTCTAAAACATTATTAATAGCATCTTTCATTTTCTCTTTGCAATCAAGTGAGCATGATTCATAAATATTCAAACATTCAGATAATTGTTCAGCACTTCTATTAATTAAAATTACTTTACCTTTATTATCAATAATCATTCTATTTGAATGATTCTCATACCAATTTACTATATGGTGAATTGAATCAACAGTGTTATACTCTGATTTGTTTTCAGTATATTCAAAACCTGTAAATACTACAAATTTATTATCCTGTTTTTCCAACACAGAAACATTAAACACAAATTTCATTTTCCCTATTTCCGTTGGTAATGGAAAAACAGAAAGAAAGGTACTTTTATATTTATCGGCAAATTCAAGATTCTTAATAATTCGTTCCTTTGCATCAGTTTCAATACTATCAAATAAGTTGTCTGTCATATATTTTTGTGATGTACTGATATATACAATTTTTCCTGTCATTTCAGTTATAATTATCAGTATATGTTTTGATAAAAGCAATTGATGTAAAATATTTTCTAAAAAATCTTTTTCATTACTGACTAATTGTGATAATTTTTTTGTTTTATTAATCTCTCTTTTGTTTCTCTCCTCTCTATTACTATAATGAATAATAAAAATTATTGAAATTACTACAAATAGAATAATGATAAGATATGTGAAGCCGCGCTGAACGGCTATTGTTCCCAACTCAGATTTTTTTAAATCATTTACTGATGTATAAGATAATAAAAACCATATATTACCATTTATGGCAAATCTATCCTTTACTAAAATGTATTCTTCATTATTCTTAAATGGCAATGTTACTTTTTGTATTGGAGAATTTAATACAGAATTTATTGAATCAAAAGGCATTTTGAAATCATCATATAGTTCATTGATATTTGACAATTCTGAATCAATACCTTTGGAATATATAATTTCACCGGCTTTATTACAAACAAAAAAAACCGAATTATCAGAAAATTGAATTCTGGATACAAATAGTTCCCATAATTTATTAAATGGGATTAATCCTGAAACTGAGCCATCCATTTTACATTTTTTAAATACCGGTACTGCAATAGCAATTGCTTTATATCCCTGAACTGCTTCAAATGGTGCTGATATAACGGGTTTTTCAGTTCTATATAATTTTTCATTATGCGGCTGATACAAAACACTCATACCAATTACACTTTTATTGTATGGAATAGTATAGGCAATTTTACCTTCATTATCTAATCGTGTAACATTTGAATAAATTTCTGAATATTTATCATAAAATCGATTTATAATCTTTTTACCATTATCATTAAAATTAATAATATCATTTAAATCCGTTATTGTTTCAATATCTAATTTTAATGATCCTAAATATTGATTTAATCCCCTTTTTGTTAAATCAAGCACCAACTTCATCTGTTTTTCATGATTAACCAATACTGTTTTAAATACATAGTCCGTAACAAATATTTGGTTTACACCAATAAGTAATACCCCAAGCAATGAAACTACAAGAAGACCATATATTACTCTACTCATTTTATTCATATATATATAATAAATCCTTTTAAAAATATGTCAAGTGTCTTGATTGAATTATTCCATATATGATTTAATTAATTCTATGATTTTTTCCTTTTTATCACCATATCTTACATAAATACCCCTGAAATTTTCAAGGCGGCTTGGGGAAGAAAACGGTGACATTAAAACACCATTCTCATCAATATAAAAGGAACGAAAATGTTTCCATTCATAAAGCCTATTCTGAAACATATATTGCACCCTAATACCCTGTTCATCAATTGAGTATTTTGTAGGCATAAAATAGGGTAATAATGTTAATAGAATAATCACAATACCCATCAAAATACCCGGAATAAATAGCCAAATATATCCACCCACTAAAATTACAATAATACCTAAAAACGCAATAATGTTTTTCTTAATAGACTCTTTTACAGGATGAGATATCCATGTTAATTTATTCTCCATTTTCAATCTCCCTTAATGCATTAATGAATTTGTCTCTTGTTTTTTCAAGTGCTTCTGAAATAAGTTTTGTATCATTGAAAATAGGCATAAAATTGGTATCTCCATTCCATCTTGGAACAATATGTACATGCAAATGATCACATATCCCTGCCCCAGCACTCCTGCCCATATTTATGCCAACATTTATTCCGTCAGGACTATACACATTTTTAATGATTTTTACTCCAAGTTGCACACCTTCAAATAATTCAGTTAATTCCTTAGGTTTCAGTTCTTCAATCATTGAATTATGAATAATCGGTGCTACCATAATATGTCCATTATTGTATGGAAATTTATTCATTAGAATAATATAGCTATCATTCTTTATCACTGTCATTTGTTCATCATTCTTGCAGAATATACATTCCTTTGATTCACTCTGCTCAATGTATTCCATTCTCCAAGGAGCCCACATATGTTTCATTTTACCTCCTTAATTATCGGCTCTCCATACACTCCATCATATCCAGGATTAAATTCAAGTTCTTTACTTCTTATTTTCTCCATAAAGTATCCTATACTAAATGGTATAGTTTTGTCAATTTCCTTTCCATTCATAAATGCGGTTAAATGGGTTTCAGGAATATTATCAATTAGTTTCTTTCTAATAGATTTTAGCGATGTTCCCATTTTTTGTTTCTTAATGTATCTTACTATTCTATCAAATGGAAGAGTATATATAACCTGTTTATTATGTTCAATTGGTTTCGTTCTTCCTGAAAGCATTTTAATTCTTTTTAGAACCCCATCTGTTAATGGCTTTCCGCATACTGGGCATATTTCATTTTTATCAAGCGTATAGTAATTACATTTCCTGTGTCCTGAAGCATAGTATTTACCCTCTTCAGGATAAAATTCAGCAGTTCCAATAAGTTTATTATTTTTATTTTCAAATGCATTTCTTATAATATCAATATCAAGCTTATTTCCTTTTATCATAGTAAATTCTCGAGCAAGTTTCCCGGGTGAATGGGCGTCGGAAAATGAAACCATATTAAAATCATCTAATTCTTCAATATAACGATTCATTCTTGGATCAGATGAAAGTCCGGTTTCCACTGCGGAAAATTCCTTTGGATTATTAACAGCATCAGATAATTTATTATAACCGGATTTTCTTCCCAGAATTCCGAAATGCGGTGTCCAAATATGCGCCGGAATTATAATTGAATCAGCATCATTACTTTTAACAAGATTTATAAGATCTTCTGTTGATAATTTCAAAATAGGTCTTCCTGTACTTTCTATTTTACCATAAGATAAAATCATTTTTTTAATTTTATCAATTGCTTCTATTGATGAAAGTATAAGAAGAATATGAACTTTTTTTACAATACCAGATTCTCTGTAAATCAGAGATAATTCACCTGATAACATAAATTTCTGATTATTGTATTTGTAAATCCCTTTTTCTTCAGGAATAAGATATTTTTTTATATCATCAAGATGCTCTTTTTTAAACATATCTCCTGTTCCAAGAATATCTATACCTTTTGATTCTCCAAGTTCTGCATATCCCTTTAAGTCCGCATCTTTTGAGCAGGCAATTGAGTACTTTGTATGAATATGTAAATCAAGTACTGTTATGTTTTCATACATACGGAAAAACCCCTTTCAGCATCATTGCCAACATTATTATATGTCATAAAATCAAAAATATCAATTGTGCTAAAGCCCTGCTCTAATACTACTTTTCTTACCTCATCAATCTCAATAGGACGCTCTGAAAACTCTATTCTTTTATTTGTTCCATCCGGTTTTAGAATGTTCAAATTTAATGTGCAGATTAACTCTCTTTCATTATAATCTGATTCCCATATTGAATTGAAATTATTTCCTTTTCTGATAAATATCTCTTTGGCAAAATGTTTTAATCCAATATGAGTATTAAAATCAAACATAAATATTCCACCCTTTTTCAAAACCCTGTATGATTGAGAAACAAGATATCTAAACTGCTCTTTGTTAAGATGATTGGCAGTATCATATATGCAAATTGCAAGATTGAAACAATCTGATTTAATAGATAAATCGGTAATATCGCTATTGATATGAAATACATTTTCAGAAAAATCGAAATTTCCCTGTGACATTTTCAGCATTTCAATTGAAATATCCGCACAAACAATATTAAATCCGCTATTTCTGATTTCTGAAGCCAATATACCGGTTCCTGAGCCAAGATCAATAACATTATTGCCCTTTCCATTCATTCTGAAAAACATCTTCACAATATATGTAGCCCATTCATTGTATGGTATATATTTCATCATTTCATCATAATACTTTGCAACCATATTGTAATCAAACCATTTATAATGCTTGGAGGATTTCATCAAAAACCTGCTTTATCTTGGAATAATCATCAATTTCATTTATTCTATTTCTATATTTTCTAATATTTTTTATACATTTTGTGTACCAATGAAAATGTTTTCTCATTAATCTAATAAAGAATATATCCTCAGTATTCCCACTTTCATAATGACTTTTTAATGTCATTATCCTTTCTTCTGTTGATGGATTATAATTCATTTTCCCTGTTTCCATAAATTCCTTTATTTGCCTAAATATCCATGGATTTCCCAAAGCACCTCTTGCAATCATTATAGCATCAATATTGTGTTCATTCATTTTTGAAATTGCATGTTCCCATGAAAAAATATCTCCATTTCCTATTACAGGAATATTAAGTTTTTTCTTTATATCATCAATTCTTTCCCAATTCGCCTTTCCTGAGAATTTCTGCTTTGCTAATCTTCCATGAACTGTAATAAATGATATGCCTGCATCCTGTAATGTCAAAGCAATTTCTTCCGCATTATCCTCACTATATCCAAGTCTGATTTTAGCTGAAACAGGATAATCAGTATTCTTTTTCACAGCAGAAGCAATATTAAATACATTCTTAATATTCTGTAAAAGTATTGAACCAGCACCTGATTTATTGATTTTTTTTACAGAACAACCCATATTAATATCAATAAAATCTGGTTTTAAAATATTTATTTTATCAACTGCTC